>JBIIJW010000245.1:0-2670 GCA_044233525.1 Ilumatobacteraceae bacterium
CTCGGGTGATGACCCCGTCGTTGTCTCGCACAAATAACTCAACAGTGTGAGCGCCATCGGTCAGCAACGAATAATCAAGAATTGCGGTGAATTCAACAACATCGCGCGCGCCCGATAATTCGCCGATCACGCCGGCCGCTACCCCATCCACCACAACAATGCCTTCGGTCCCTAGTGGCACTGGTTCACTCAAAGTGATGCTCCCCGTAATGAGTGCGGGCACGCGTTCGCCACGAGTGTCCGACACGGACGTGAACATTTTCTTTTGCGCCAATGTCCATTTCTCAATCGATGAATTCTGAATCTTCGATTCCAAGGCTTTACCTATTAATGGCGCTGATGTGCCAACAGCCGCAATGGCACGCGGTCCTCCTTTGCGAGGAACGACACTGTCGTAATGATTCGAGCGTTCACGAGCCTCTTCAAAGCCATTTGGGAATACCGCGGTTTCGCCGGTAGCAGAGACCACTCGTCGTTCTTTGCGTTCAGGGCACGACGAAGCAACCGACTGACCAGCCCACTTCCATGACGATGTTGTCCCTGTGACGTCAACGATGGTGGGTAGAACATCGAGATTCGTCACCGCGCAGTCACTGACGGATGATTTTGTCTGACCTGGAAACTTCATCATGAGTGGCACTCGATACACGTCGTTTGCTTGGTCCATATCAAGAAAGTCGGTGTGACGTTGCGGCATAGTGGGCAAGAAAGATATGCCGTGATCCGCAGAGATGATGAATAGTGTCTTGTCCCAACGACCCGCTTGTTTGAGGTCTGCCACTACTTCTGCAATCGCTTTATCAGTTGCAGCTAATTGGTAGAGAAAAGCCTGGTAGGTATCCCGAACACCATCTTCTGTTTCAGGATTGGCAGTTGTAATGGACTTTGACAGCGGTGCAACACGGAGATCTGGCGTGATACGCCACGGAGCGTGTGGTAACAACACGTGTGTGAGTTGCACTCGTTGAGACGGATCGTCAATAAAGGTCTGTGCACCTTTCTTCAGCGACTCAAGTTGGCCGAGTGCTCCCATACCGAATTGCTCGCGGAACTTTCCTGCGACCGCCCCAAAACCGCCCCACTGACCCTCAATAGAAGGAACCCGGCGTCGAACAACTGGTGGCATCACTCTGTGTGCATACACATAACTTGCATCGCGAAAGAAGGACCTTATGCGCGAAGCCGAAAATCGCGATGAGACACTTTCGCTTGACGGAGGACACACGGTCTTTGGACACAAACTCGTCACTGGCTCAATTGCACCAACGGCGGTCTTGCCAGCGAACAAAGTGAAGATGTTCTCGGGATATTGAGAAAGGAATGGTCCACCCGATTGCTGCGGCACAGCCGAGGCCATGAGAGCGGGAACCGCTTGATGTGTGAAGTTAGATTCTGCGACTGCGTTTCGGAACCACGTTGATTCACCTGCGATGGCCGCGAATCCTGGAAAGCGTTCAGCATTAATGGCGCCGTTCTCGTCTAGCAGGGCAAAAAGGGGAAACTCATCAAAGATCACCTGGAAGACAGACACCTCTTTATTAGCAACCACAGCATCCGAGGTAGGGCCATTCGATGCGAACAGAACTGGCTGCAACTGCAACACAGCATTTGCAAGAACGGCCACGGACAACACGGCGAGCCAACGCGACCATTCGCGTACCACTTTTCTCTTATCAAAAAAATAAGGCAAGGCAACGGCGAAGATGGCCCCCAGGAATACTGAACCAATGTTTCCGTCAAGGTTTAACCATCGAGCAACCGCCATGCCGAGCAACAATGAAAATCCTGCGATGAGACACAGACGCATTGACTCATTGACTTTGGGCCCAAGCCACCGAGTACCCCAGTCAAATAGTGAGGCAATCAGGGCTGGTGCCAGCAGGACAACAACCACAAACAGCCCGGTCTCAAAAGTAGACATCTTGGCGGCAGAAAAGACCGTGGGGTTCTTGCCATATAAATCCAAGACTGGCTGAGCAATGGCCATCGTGGACAGGGCCAAATAGGTGAGAAAGTGCCTCCGCATCACTCCTCCACCTTGCCACAATGGAATGGTGCGCTCCCTGTCTCCACGCAAAAAACATCGTCACGCCGTGGCGTCAATGGTGACGGCCTTCGTACTTGTGCTTGTGGCGGCTTCACCACTACGTGCATCAGCGACTGGGCGAGCACCAACCATTGGCTTAAACGGCCAGGGCACGGTGCTCTTTGTGGGCGACTCTCTCACCGTAGGGTCCGATGCATTTGGATCACTCGCCACCCGCACAAGAAACACTGGTATCTGGACCCGGGTCACGATGGACGCCCGCGTTGGTCGAACTGCTCGCTCTGGCGCCAGCACCGTGGCCACAAAATTGACACGCACAACCACTGCCGTTGTCATCGCATTAGGAACGAACGACATGTTGTCGAAGTCGGAGCCGTGGTATCCATCGTGGGTCATCGACAAAGTGATGAACGAAACAGGCGGGCGTCCTGTGCTGTGGTTCACACTTGAATATTCGGCAACAAGTCGACCCGATTGGCGTAGTCGCGCCTCGAGGTTTAATCGAAGTTTGAAATCAGCCCAATCTCGTTGGCCACAATTGTCCATCGCCGACTGGAACACGTTTTTTGTCCCGAACAGAGTGAGTCGATTTATTGCCGACGGTGTCCACCTCACTGTTGCGG
>JBIIJW010000164.1:0-3873 GCA_044233525.1 Ilumatobacteraceae bacterium
TCCCGGAATGCTCTATGCATCTGGCCGTACTTTCATGCGCGGACTTGCTCAGTTCACTGGTGCTGCTTCGCGTGATCGTTGTGCAACTGGTCGCCCCATCGGCACCGGCCCATTCAAGACTGCGGACAACTACACCATGGTCAGCACCGACGCCATCAGCGTTGTCAAGAACCCTGACTACTGGCGCAAGGATCCAAAGAATGGCGACAAGTTGCCATACCTCGATGGAATCACCTTTACCAACGTGAAGGAAGGCTCACAGCGTGCAGCTGCAGTTCGTCGTGGAACCTACGACGCCGGCATGTTCTCTGCTGCTGCTGAAGCAAAATTCATTCAGGACTTGCGCAAGCGCAAGAGCGTCTTGAACGAATACCGCTCACCATCTGAGTACTACCCATCGTTGTGGTTGAACCAAGGCAAGGCAAACTCGCCATTCAAGAGCAAGAATGCCCGTCTTGCAGTTCTCCACTGCCTCGACCGTGCAAACTTCAACCGTGTTCGTACACGTGGTGAAGGAACCATTCCAAAGTCATTGGTGGGACCATCATCCGTCATGTACTCAACACGTGGATTCCAGGCATACAGCCCGAACAAGGCTCGCGAATACGTTGCAGCGTGGAAGGCAGAAGATCCTGCAAAGAACACTGAACTGAAGTTCACCATTCCTGCAGACGTCAGCTCTGTTTCACAGGCAAACGCCAAGTTCTTGATTGCAACTTGGAAGGACTGTGGCATCAACGTCGGCTTGGTTGTTGAAGAATCAGCACAGATCATTGCAAAGGCCTTCAACTCTGGCGCGTCAAACGTGGCAGAACAGAATGCTTACGATGCAATCACGATCCTCTTGTTTGAAGGAACAGACGTGTCGTTCAACCTTCCATTCGTCATCACGAATGCATACGTAGGTTCAACCTCTTCTGCGCGAATCTTCGCTGGAAGCATTGGTTCAATCCTCGGCTTGAACAAGCACACAGACACCAAAGTCAATGACTTCTTCTTCGGTGGACAGTCAAAGACAACCACTGCTGCTGCCCGTAGCGAGTACCAAAAGGGAACCGCCTACTTGCAAACAGAGGGTTACATGGGCTCAATTGCTCACTTCTATTACACAATGTTCACCAGCAAGAAGCTGACAAACATTGGCAAGGTCCAACTCAAGACCGGCGTAACACAGCGCGTTGTTACTAACTGGGGTATTGATTGGTCCGGTGTACAAAAGACAAAGTAAGTCTTTTGTAAATCATGCACGAGGGAGCGGTGCCCAGTTGGGTACCGCTCCTTTGCATGTTGTAATGTTTGTTCGTTAATGAGGGGGAGGTCATGGACTTCATTCGACTACTAGGTAAACGACTATTTGGAATGGTTGCAGTACTTCTTGCATCGTCATTCTTGTTGTCGTGTTTGATGTGGCTTCTGCCGGGAGATCCTGCACAGCTCATCTCTGGTGGCGCACCTGAAGGTGTTGTCAATGCCATTCGTCAAGAAGTTGGACTCGATCGCGGAGTCTTCGGCTACTACTGGAATTGGTTGTCAAATCTTTTGACTGGAGATTTCGGCAAGTATTACCTCAACGGTGGAACGCGTGAAGTATCCGAAGTAATCAAGGCAACATTGCCTGTTTCGCTTCAAATGATTTTGTACGCGCAAATTGTTGCATTGACTTTTGCTATCCCCCTCGGGCTCGTCTCTGCATACAAAGAGAACTCACGTTTCGACCGAATCGTCAGCAGCTCACTCTTCACTCTTGTTTCATTCCCCAGCTTTGCGCTCGCTCTCATCATGTCGTTGGTGTTTGCAGTGCAACTCGGATGGGTTGACCCCATTGGTTATGTGAAGCCCAGTGAAGATCTCTTTCAACACTTCAAGCTAATGATTTTGCCGGTGCTCAGCATTGCGGTTGGACTCACCTCTTCGTACACGCGCCTCCTGCGTACCGACGTGATCGCAACGCTCAAAGAGGACTACGTCACCATGGCCGCGTCTAAGGGAATTTCAAATAAGCGAATTCTTTGGTTCCACGTGTTCCGTCCCTCCAGCACCACACTGCTGACATCAGCAGCACTCAACATGGGTGGCCTCATTGGTGGCACCATCGTTATTGAAACCATCTTCGTTATCCCAGGAATTGGATACGAAATCTTCTACGCCATTGGCGCCCGACAGGTCATTGCAATGCAAACATTGATTGTTCTGGTGGCCTTTGCATACGTCTTCTTCAACACCTTGGTCGACTTCATAACCAATATCATCGACCCACGAACAAGGGAACGCCGTGTCTAATACAACTATTGAATCAAGTTCGTCTGAATCACCTGCCCCAACTAAGAAGGTTCGGAAGAAAAAGCCTTTCGGCTTCTATTTGGCTGGCGGTTGGCTTGGTCTGATTGTTCTTCTCGGACTTTTCGGACAGTTCCTGCCATTGCCAAAGTGGGATGAAGCATCATTTGAATATCTCGGTGTTGGTCCATTCAGTCCTGGCCACTTCCTTGGCACGACGCAAGATGGCTACGACATGTTGTCTGGCCTTATTAACGGGGCGCGACTTTCTGTCTTCATCTCGTTTGTTGCGGTTCTTGTTGGTGGTGGCATTGGTTCCTTCATTGGAATCACCGCTGCGTACTACCGCGGCAAGTTCGACGCAGTCGTTGTCACCATCTTCAACATCATGTTGTCGATTCCAAACTTGGTTTTGTCTCTGGCGTTGTTGTCGGTGCTGGCCTATTCAGATGCAGACAATCCTGCGTCAACATCACGTCGAGTGGGCGTTCTCATCCTCTCTCTCATCATCGTGATCATCCCGATTTTGGGTCGAATCTCCAGAGGTTCAGCACTTCAGTGGTCAAGCCGCGAGTTCATCCTTGCAAGCAAGTCAATGGGCACGAAGAATCTCACCATTATTTGGAAGCACATTCTTCCTAACGTGGCGCCGGCCATCCTTGCAATTGGATTCCTTGCAATTGGTTCGGTCATCATCGTTGAAGGGTCATTGTCCATTCTTGGAATTGGCATCCCAGGTGGTGCCAGCTGGGGATCCATGTTGGCCAATGGTCGCGGAAATATCGCGTTCAGCCCTCACGAGGTATACCTGCCAGCAATGTGCATTGCCTTCACAGTTATTTCATCAAACTGGTTTGGTGACTACGTCCGATCAAGCCTCGACAAGCGAGAGTCAAAGATATGAGCAGCCTCCTTCACGTTGAAGATTTATCCGTTCGGTTTGCAACGCCTCGTGGCGAATTGCGCGCTGTTCGCAACGTCACAATCGACCTCAAAGAAGGCGAAAGCCTTGGCGTTGTTGGTGAATCAGGTTCGGGTAAGACCGTTCTGTCCCGTGCCATCATGGGACTACTTCCAAGCACAGCTACACGAACCGGATCAGTTCAATACAAAGACGAAGAACTGTTAACACTCTCACGCGACGCACTTCGTCAACACTGGGGCATTGGAATGGCCATGATCTTCCAAGACCCCATGACAGCACTGAACCCCGTACGTCGTATTGGTACTCAACTCACCGAGAGCCTCATTGTCCGCCTTGGCATGAAGAAGGCCGATGCAAACGCAAAGGCCATCGAGCTGTTGAAGCGTGTGCGCATTCCAGATCCAGCAGCGGTCATGAAGAAGTTCCCGTACCAGCTTTCTGGTGGTATGCGCCAGAGAATCATGATTGCAATTGCGGTGTCGTGTAATCCGCAACTGTTGTTTGCAGACGAGCCAACGACGGCTCTTGACGTAACGGTGCAAGCACAGGTTCTCGAATTGTTGTCCGAACTTCGTAAAGAGTTCAACATGGCGATGATTCTGGTGACACACGACCTCGGAGTTGTTGCAGGCCACACCGACAAAATTGCGGTGATGTACGCCGGCGATGTC
>JBIIJW010000124.1:0-5069 GCA_044233525.1 Ilumatobacteraceae bacterium
GCATATTGAGTGTCCATCAGTGCATAACTTCCTGCTTGCACTTCATTAACGGTGGTGCCAGCAAACATGTCGAATGTTCCGGTGCCTCCAGCCGACACAATGTCGCCGCCAACGTCTTCATGAGCTGTTGCGAGGAGAGACATTGCTTGATGAACGCGTTCTTTCTTTTCATCCCGATCGGCAACCATCATGAGATGGCCCTCGTATCCCATCACGCCACGAACAGTCATGCCACGCACGCGCGCTGAATCTGCAAGGCGACCGGCATTTTTAGGGTCACATCCACAGCGGGGGAGACCAACGTTGACATCAATCATCACTTGTTTGATTCCGGCACGCTCGGCCGCATTGAGTGTTTCTTCAGAATCGATAGCAACCGTGATGAGCGCGTCGTCTTGAGCTAGTGCGAGTGCTTCAAGTCGACGCGGGTCAACGGTTTCATTTGCCAGCAAAAAGTCATTGCCAACTCCAGCAGAAATCATTCCAAGGATTTCGCGAGGAGTTGCGCATGTGAAGGAGGTGTGACCAACGGCTTCTAGTTCGGCTGCGAGTCCTGTGCATTTGTGCGCCTTGATATGAGGCCGCAAGCGTCGACCAGGGTGGACATCGGCCATCGTTGCAATGTTCTTGCGTAAGGCGGCGATGTCTATCACGACCGCTGGTGTGGGTAAGTCGTAAATATGCACTGTGCCGGTGAAGGGACTCGAACCCCCAACACGCAGGACCTAAACCTGCTGCCTCTGCCAATTGGGCTACACCGGCGACATAGTGAGGGTACCTGCGTAGACGACGGGTTGGTGCCATTGGTGGCAAACTAGAAGGGTGACTGCAACTACAGCCCTTGAATCCTCACTCGATGCCGCCGCGCTTCAAGAACAGCTTGGCCTTGCCGACCATGTCATCGACTCTGCGTCACTTGAAAACAGTGTTCGACGTTTCGCTGAACAAAAGATTGTCCTACCAACCTTTATGGAATTGGCTGAGCCACACCGCATTCCTACTTCTGTGACGCAGGGTGTCGACAAGAACGCTGCAGACCCACGCAACTTGTTCCGTGTCCATTGGTACAACGATTTGAATGGCGACCGTGTGGAGGTTCCCGATCACGTCGTTCTTCCGGCATCCATCACTGGAATTGACTCACCCATCATCGTGGTGTTTGGTGACCGCTTTCCAATGATTACGGCGCACAAAGTATTAGCTGCCTATTCATGTTTCGCACCTCGCGTCATCACCGGACAGTTCGACCCCACGCGTCATCGTGCGGTGTGGCCATCAACAGGTAACTATGCACGCGGCGGCATCGCCATTAGCCGACTCATGAGTTCGCGAGGCGTTGCGGTTCTTCCTGCAGGTATGTCACAGGAGCGTTTTGATTGGCTTGATCAGTGGGTGGCAGATCCTGCAGACATTGTTCGCACGCCAGGAACCGAAAGCAACGTCAAAGAGATTTACGACGCCTGTAATGAAATGGCAAAAGACCCAGGCAACTTCATTCTGAATCAATTCTGTGAATTTGGAAACCCCGTTGGTCACTATGAAGTCACAGGCCGCGCTTTGGCCCACGCATTTGAACATGTAAAGGCCAACGGATACTCAGACATTCGCTTGGCCGCGTTCACGTCGGCAACCGGGTCGGCCGGAACCATTTCGGCCGGCGATCGCTTGAAGGACATCTACGGCACAAAGATTGTTGCTGTGGAAGCTCTTGAGTGTCCCACCATGTTGGAAAACGGATTTGGAGAACACAACATTCAGGGAATCGGCGACAAGCACATCCCACTTATTCACAACGTCATGAACACCGATGTGGTCGTTGGTATTTCAGACCGTGCAACAGATGAACTTGACGTTCTCTTCAACACTCCGGCGGGCCAGAAGTATCTTGCATCCCGACACGGAGCATCCCCGGAATTGGTTGATGCACTGACGCACTTTGGTTTTTCGTCCATCTGTAATGTCCTTGCAGCTATCAAAACCGCAAAACTTCTTGGCTACGGAGCAAACGACGCAATAGTCACCGTTGCAACAGATGGAAGCGCGTTGTATCCAAGCGAACGCGTCAAAACTCTGGCGTCCCGCTTCAACAACAACTTCACTGAGATTGATGCAGCCGAAGTGTTCAGTGAACATCTCGGTTCGGTTGGAACCGACGCAATCATTGATTGCACAGAACGAGACCGCAATCGCATCTTCAATCTTGGCTACTACACATGGGTAGAACAACAGGGCACGCCTGTGGAAGTGTTTGAAGCGCGTCGTTCGCAATCGTTCTGGAAATCGGTTCGTGCATATGCACCGGTGTGGGATGAACTCATTACTGAGTTCAATGCCCGTGTCGCTCGCGTGTCGTAGACGTTGCAATGACTGGCGTTGTCACAGGACTTGAATGTTCTGTTTGTGGCGCCGTTGTGCCCATCAATCAACCTTTGAGCTGGCGGTGTCCGAAATCATCGGATGGCAATAGACAGCACGTCTTGCGATTCAATAGTTCACTCGTTCCGTTCCGGCCAACCGAAAACGACAATCCGTTCTTGGCCTATCGCAAATGGTTGGCTGTTGATTCGTTCGGTGAGGCCATTGGGTTATCTGATGATGTGCGCGTTCGAATTATTGAAACGCTGAATACGGCGATCGAGAAAGTATGCGGAGTTGGCTTTCATTGCACCCCCTTGTTGCGCGCTGATGAACTGTCTGACCATCTGGGGTTCTCTGCCGAAGGTGGCATCTGGATAAAAGATGAAACGCATCACGTTGCGGGGTCTCATAAAGCTCGGCATCTCATGACGGAGATGATTCATCTCCTGATGGCTGAAGAAGCACGATTGGTTCCGTGGACCACTCCAGCCGATCGGCCTCCTCTTGCGATTGCCTCGTGTGGAAATGCGGCAATCGCGGCCTCCACAATTGCGGCGGCAGTGAAGTGGCCCATCTCTGTTCATGTTCCCGTGGCGGCATCTGCACAAGTTGTGGACACGCTCACGGCTTTGCACGCAGATGTTCGTGTTTGTCCCCGGCTTGAATCCGATCCAGCGGGAGACCCGTGTGTATTTCGATTTAGAGAATTGGTGTCCGAGGGTGCCATCCCGTTTGGCGTGCAAGGAACAGAAAATGCATGGTGCCTCGACGGCGGTCGAACAATCGGTTGGGAGATGCTTGACCAGATGGATAATCGAATAGATCGCGTCTTTATTCAGGTTGGGGGCGGCGCATTCGCTTCATGTGTGGCCAGCAGTTTCAAAAATGTCGGTGTTCATCCAAAACTTCATGCTGTACAAGCGGAAGGTTGTGCACCGCTTGCACGCGCATGGAGTCGAGCTATTGAAACTGGTGGTATTCAAAACATCGGTGCACGTTGGGCTGACTTGATGTGGCCGTGGGAATCAGAGCCACGTTCTTTGGCAGACGGAATTCTGGATGATGAAACTTATGACTGGATCGGCGTCGTTGATGGAATGGCCGACACAGGGGGGTCGCCCATTGTGGCGAGCGAGATGTCCGTCGTTGCTGCGTTCAAGATGGCGCACAAGTCCACCACTCTTAATGTCAGTCCCACTGGTACGGCAGGGTTGGCAGGGCTATTGGAACATCGCGAACACATTGATGACAATGAGAAAGTTGTTGTGGTGTTTAGTGGGGTATTGCGCTAATCGGCGGATACTTCAACAAGTTCACCGTTTTCAACCTTGTACACAAATCCGCGAATGTGGGATTTATGAAGAATGAATGGGCTGTGATGCAGTCGAGCCATTGATTGGCGAACGTCTTGATATGGGTCTTGGAATGTTTCAATTGCCCACCATGGCTTGATGCCGCAGTCTTTTTCAATCTCGTGTTTGAAACCATCTTCGGTGATGGATTGCAGCCCACAATTTGTGTGATGAACCAAGATGATTTCCTGCGTGCCCAGCAGCCGTTGCGACACAACAAGCGAGCGCACAACGTCGTCTGTGACAACCCCGCCAGCATTTCGAATGATGTGGGCATCGCCATGAGCGAGACCGAGCATCTGAAAAATGTCCATTCGACTGTCCATGCACGCAACGATTGCAAGGTGTCGTTGAGGGGTCAGGGCTAGGCCGCCATCTGCAAACTCGCGGACAAACTCTGCGTTATTCGTTAAAAGTTCATCGGCATTGGGGGAGAAGTCGGGCGAAGAGGGCACCTGTACATTCTGCCAAAGCGGGTAGCCTTCAGAGGGTATGAGCACCTCTGGTCTTCCTGTTCCCCCTGTCGCACTTGATTCTGCGGGCGATCCACGCGCAGATATCTTCACTCGTTTGCTGAAGAATCGCGTCGTCATGCTTGGAACAGATGTCAACGACGACATTGCAAACAGTCTGTGTGCACAGTTGTTGTATCTCGAAGGCGAAGATCCAAATGCAGACATCTGGTTGTACATCAACAGCCCTGGTGGATCTGTCACAGCAGGTATGGCCATTTACGACACTATGCAGTTTGTAAGTTGCGATGTTGCAACGGTGTGCATGGGTCTTGCCGCGTCAATGGGACAGTTTTTGTTAACTGCTGGTGCCGCAGGAAAGCGTTACACGCTTCCTAATGCTCGCATCATGATGCACCAACCACTTGCTGGTCTTCGTGGACAAGCTGCAGACATTGCTATTCAGGCCGAGCAACTTCGATTTACAAAGCGTCGTATGGCCGAACTTATTTCTCACCACTCGGGTCGTGCACTTGAAGAAATTCAGGCCGACAGCGAGCGCGACCGTTGGTTCACTGCGGAAGAAGCTAAGGACTATGGCCTGGTTGACAAGGTCATTGTTCGCCGCGGCGAAATTCGCTAGATCTATTTACGGCGCAACAGTTGTCGTTGGAGCCACAGTCGTCGTAGTCGGTTGACGCGGTGGCTCAATGTTTAATCCCGTGCTGATATCAACAGCGCAAGTACTCATCACCCAATCTCGCACGCTTAACGACGATTGATTCGCCGCATAGGTGGCATCGGCTAGTTCTTGAACCTTCTCGGGCTTCGATGTGTCTAGTTTTTCGGCTAATCGAAGGACATCGGTGAGGACAACAAAGTCTTTTTCAATTGATAGTGGAGCCTT
>JBIIJW010000001.1:0-25307 GCA_044233525.1 Ilumatobacteraceae bacterium
CAAAAGTCGCTCGTATCGATCAACCATGGCCTTCACTTCATCGGTGGTTTGTGGCTGCTGAGCAATCGCGGGAATCTCTTTTCCTAACTGTCGGCAGAAGGAGCTGCCCGTTCGTTCAGAACCGCCACAAGCAGAAGCGAACAATGCAAACGAGAGAATCGATGCCATGAGGGAGATTCTCTTCGTACACATTCCTTTGATTATTTCAGACGGAGCATCAAGGGGGACTGCACATGTATGCAGCAATTGCATCTGCAACATTGGCGGGTGCGTCTGGATCACACATCATGGTGGAGGCTCACGTGGGGCCGGGTATTCCTGGGTTCACAGTCGTTGGGCTTCCCGATGAAGGATGCCGCGAATCACGAGACCGTGTTCGCGCAGCGATGTTGTCGAGTGGGCTTGAGTGGCCCCAGCGCCGAATCACCATCAATGTGGCGGGAAGCGGCGAACGTCGCGGTGGCACTGGACTAGATCTTGCAATTGCAGTTGGCATTCTTGTTGCGACGGGAATTGTGACATCCGAGTCTGTGCAGGACATCGCATTTCTCGCAGAGTTGGGGCTTGATGGCTCGCTTCGACCAACAACAGGAATCGCACCACTGGTTGCATCAGTCGAACATTTAGATGTCGTTGTGGCCGAGGGGTCCGTCCATGAGGCATCCATTGCCCAACCGCGCTCTGTTCGAGCGGTGTCAACGCTTGCTCAACTTGTTGATGTCTTGCATGGTGATGCGTCGTGGACGGTGATGGGCGATGTTCCTGTCGCAAGCGAATCTTGTGTCGACCTCCCCAACATGTCGGATGTGCGGGGACAACCAATGGCTCGACTCGCACTTGAAGTTGCAGCCGCGGGAATGCATCACATGCTGATGATTGGACCTCCCGGTGCAGGGAAGTCAATGTTGGCTCGTCGTTTGTCTGGATTACTTCCGCGTCTGTCACATGATCAGGCATTTCAAGTAGCCATGATTCGAAGTGCAGCGGGGCAATCAGTGGACACGCGTCTCACAACAATTCCGCCGTATCGCGCACCGCACCACAGCATCTCAATGATGGGAATGGTGGGTGGTGGTACATCCAATGTTCGGCCTGGAGAAATTTCACTGGCATCACACGGAGTTCTCTTTCTTGACGAGATGGGTGAATTTGCTCCCAGCGTTCTCGATGCACTGCGTCAACCATTAGAAGAACGAACGGTGCGTATCTCCCGTGCGCACGCATCAGTTGAGATGCCCGCTGATTTTCTGCTCGTTGCTGCAACGAATCCGTGCCCATGCGGAGTGGCAGTTCGCGCAAATTGTGAATGTTCTGTCGTATCTCGTCAACGGTACTTGCGGCGCTTTAGCGGGCCACTTCTGGATCGTTTCGATATTCGAGTTCATCTCGCACGTCCCAGCACGTCGGAGCTCACGGGAGCAACTCGCGGTGAATCAACTGAAGAGATCTCGGAGCGTGTGGCCTATGTGCATCAACGCGCATCCGAACGGCAAGGTTGCGTTAACGCACGAATCACCGGAGACATGTTGAATGAGGTTGCACCATTGTCTGAGTCTGCGCTGGCGGTTCTTCGTCAGAAGCTTGATGACGGAACATTGACAGGTCGCGGTTATCACCGAGTGCGTCGTGTGGCGCGCACATTGGCAGATCTCAACGGTGAGTGGGGAGTGATTGATGAGAAGTGGGTTCAACTCGCTCTTCAATTCCGAGCCCGCTTGGAATCTGGGATTGTTCCCCGATGACCCAATCGCTTCCTGAGTGGGCATATGCCGCAGCACTGGCGGCGTTGCCGTTGCAAACGCATCATCGACTTCGCCGACTCCTCACAGAGGACAGCGCGCACAACACATGGCATGAACTCATGGGGACAACCAGAGCCCGCGCGGGTCTTGCGCTCGAGGTGTTGGCTACGTGGCGCAAGGTGGATGCTTGTTTTGTGGAGAGGGTGTACAACGACTGTTTAACCAGCAATATCTCGGTCATCACGCGCCACGATTCGGCCTACCCGCGACAACTCCTTCTCGATCCAGCTGCGCCCGCTGTGCTCTTTGTGCTTGGCTCACTTTCTTCAACTGCGGTCCGGCGGGTGGGCATTGTGGGGACGCGCGCCGCAACACAATTTGGAAAACATTTCGCCCAACAACTTGGACGAGAACTTTCCGACAATGGTGTGTGCGTTGTTTCTGGCTTAGCTCGGGGTATTGATGTAGAGGCCCACTATGGCGCACTGCAATCAACAAGTGGTGCGGCGCCACTTGCCGTTGTCGCAAGCGGGCCAGACGTTGTGTATCCACGAGAGCATCGCCAGATGTGGGAAGCCATGAAAACAAGTGGGGCCATCATCAGTGAATATCCGCCCCGTAGTCAGCCCGAGCCGTATCGATTTCCCCTTCGCAATCGAATTCTTGCTGGGCTGAGTGAAGTTCTCGTCGTGGTGGAGTCGCGATCAACCGGCGGGTCAATGTTGACGGTGAACGAGGCTATGAAACGTGGCATCACGGTTATGGCGGTGCCTGGTTCTCCACGAATGCGTCCGAGCGAAGGGACGAATGATTTGTTGCGCGATGGGTGTTCGCCTGTGACGAGTGTGGAGGATGTTCTTATGGCATTAGGACTAGATACGCAGCGAATTCATGGCACTGCAGAAGTGCGTGCACCACTTTCTTCAGAGCATCTACGCATCATCGATTCCATGAATGGAGAACCTCGGACAACTGATGAAGTCTCGCTTCTGACTGGCTTGCCGCTCATAGATTGTGCAGTCTCCTTGGGTCGTTTGGAAGAACAAGGATGGGTGGCGCACAGTGATGGTTGGTGGGAGGCACTCACTCGGTAGCTCGTGAGAGATACCGTAGAGACATGAGCGGTGGAGTGAAGTCTCGTGTGAAGCAGGCTGACCGCTCCGTCTTTGAGGTGGACAAGTTTGTCCGTTCGTTGAGTTGCGGAGATGTGCTTCGCGAAACCCGACGAAGCGATTTGTCTCATGCCTGTGAAGATTTTCTGGCTCTCGGGGTGCAGGCTCCGCGTGATGTCACATCTGAACATGTGGATCTGTATGTTCGCAGTCTTGAGCAACGCGGCTATTCAGTAGAGACAGTTGAACAGAGACTTGGAACAGTGTCGTCGTACTTCACATGGTTTCTTCGCACCCATAAACCTGGTCGAGGCGATGAACCATTTCTTCATCCATCGAAAAAAATCTTGCCGGCTCATTCTGCATCGTGTTCACAATGTGGTTCTGAATCATCAACCTCATTGAAAGGAGCATGCACTGTACGTGATGGACGCCTTTCAAATTGGATGCCGTCAACATTTGAAGATTCCTTAACTGCATCTGCGGCCAATACTCGCGCTGCTTATCGTCGCGACATTGAACTGTTTGCTGAATGGCTCCTTGATGAAGATCAAGAGATGGCGCCATGTGACGTCACCAAGGAGATTGTTCGCGGATACTTGGCTCACTTGCATGAGTGTGGCGCAACGTCGCGAACTGTTGCTCGCCGAATCGCTGCGCTTCGTCGCTATTTCTTATGGGCTATTCGCAAGAACATTGCTTCTATCGATCCCACTGAAGCCGTTCATACACCAAAGACCAAGGGCCGTCTACCGCGACCACTTGATGAGAAAACGGTGGTGTCGCTCATTACAAGCGAAGATCCAGATGCCCCGCAGTGGCGGCGAGCACGTGATCGTGCCATCTTGGAAATTCTCTACGGCAGTGGCTTGCGTGTCTCCGAGGTGTGCTCACTCCATCTACAAAGCGCGTCATCAGATGGTGCGACATTGCGGGTGATGGGAAAGGGATCGAAAGAACGAATTGTTCCCCTCAGCGCGCCCGCACGTGAAGCGGTGGGCGAATGGTTGTCGGTTCGACGAGAGGTTGCTGATGAATCGTCAGGCAATGCCTTGTTCTTAAGTGCACGTGGTAAACCCGTTGGACGTCGCGATGTTGCACGTTTGTTAGATGAGGCATGCGCTCGAGCGGGAATTAGTGGCGGAACTCATCCGCACGCCTTGCGCCACTCATTTGCAACTCATCTCATGGACAACGGCGCCGATACACGTTCTATCCAAGAGTTACTTGGCCATAGCGATGCTGCAACAACTCAGCGGTATACGCACGTGAGTAAAGAGCGACTTCGGGTGGCATATACAGAAACGCATCCCCGAGCATGAACGCACGCCCTATCCGTTACACCATTGAGACAGCGTGGGAAGCCTGGCATTCGTCGCAAGAAGTCACTGCGCGTGAGTGGTTGGTGGTTCACTATGCGTCTCTCGTGAAGTTCGTGGCAGGTCGTTTGGCGGCAGGTTTACCAAAGAGTGTTGACACGGGCGATCTCGTGAGTGCCGGAGTGTTCGGGCTGATGAATGCGATCGACAAATTTGATCCGTCGCAAGGGTTCAAATTTGAAACATATGCGGTGCCGCGCATTCGAGGTGCCATCTTGGACGGATTGCGTGCACTCGATTGGGTCCCTCGCTCTGTTCGTTCTCGTTCGCGTTCAGTGCAAGATGCCATCGCGCAACTTGAACACGAATTGGGTCGCACTCCCACAGACGAAGAAATCGCCACCGAACTGAAAATCACCGTTGAAGAGTTGGAGAAGTGGCTTGCTGATATTGCAGCTGGCTCTGTTGGTCCGTTAGATCACGTTGCAATGGACCGCGCACCTGCTGAAGCGGATGCACATCTTCAACCTGGCCGTGCGATGGAAGATGGAGAACTGCGCGATGCCATGCGTGCAGAGATTTCCCGCCTTCCAGAGCGAGAGCAAGCAATTTTGATTCTGTATTACGAAGACGGATTAACACTGGCGGAAATTGGTGACGCGCTGGGTGTGACGGAGAGTCGAGTGTCGCAAATTCACACAAAGGCTGTGTTGCAATTACGTTCGCGACTTGCCGCGGCAGGAATGGGATAGCCACGTCGTCACTTCTCTCGTGCACATTTGTGCATGTTGGTGAAACTTCTTGCAGTAGGTGTCATCGCAACTGTTCCTATTTCGGGAACTGTGGTTCGACATTTTCAGCCGCCGGCGTGTGAACGATGTGCGGGCCATCGAGGGGTGACCTTGAAGACCGCGCCAGAGCAACCGGTGGTGGCCACGGCCGGTGGAGTGGTGGAATTTTCTGGCTCTGTTGGAGGGCGGTTGTATGTGGTGCAACGCCTTGGCCAACGGGTGCGGGTGACATATGGGGCACTCACCTCTACTTCTGTTCAGCAAGGACAGGAGGTGTCTGCGGGTGAGACGGTGGGAATCTCTGGCGAGTTCACCTACGTGAGTGTCCGAGTGGGCGATGTTCATGTTGAGCCCCTACGGGCCTTGGGTCTTGGGCGGCCCCGGCTCGTACCCACCATGTGACAGGGCCAGATTGTGGGGGTGCTGGGGTCTCCCCGATAGTCTTTCAAGGGCCTCGCGGAGCACTTGCACCGTGTGGCTACAAGAAATCATGCACATCGGCCAACTGCGGTCGCTTCGGCGTCGGACCGATGTGTGGACAACCGCAGAAGGAGAAAATCATGGCTGTCGTCTCAATGCGACAAATGCTCGAGGCTGGCGTTCACTTCGGACACCAGACCCGTCGTTGGAATCCGAAGATGAAGCAATTCATTTTCGGCGAGCGCAACGGAATCCACATCCTCAACCTCGACCAAACCGTCGAGCGCGTTGAAGTTGCTTACGCATTCGTGCGTGACCTTGTCGCTAACGGCGGCACCATCTTGTTCGTCGGCACAAAGAAGCAGGCACAAGACCCCATTCGTAATTACGCAGAGAAGTGCGGCATGCACTACGTGAACGAGCGTTGGCTCGGCGGCATGCTCACGAACTTCGAAACCATTTCGAAGCGCGTTGGAAAAATGCAGGAATACGAGCGCATGAAGGCATCGGGCGAATTCGACGCTATGCCAAAGAAGGAAGCACTCCTTCTCACACGCGAACTCGAGAAGCTGCAGAAGAACTTGTCCGGTATGGCTCACCTCAGCCGTCGTCCAGATGCAATCTTCGTGTTGGACACAATGAAAGAACACATTGCTGTTACTGAAGCCAACAAGTTGAAGATTCCTGTCATCGCAGTTGTTGACTCGAACGTTGATCCAGACGTCATTCAGTACCCAATTCCCGGTAACGACGATGCCATTCGTTCAAACGAACTGCTCACACGCGTCATTGCTGAAGCAGTCATTGAAGGTCGTTTCATTCATCAGAAGCGCAACCCAGCCGGAGCCGCAGCGTCTGCAGCCCCAGCAGTTCGCACACCTGAGGAAGAAGCAGTGTTTGCAGAACAGCAAGCAGCTGCTCGTGCACAAGCTGCCGCCGCACAGGCCGAGCGCGAAGCTCGCCTTGCAGCACAGAAGTCCACCGAAGCCCCTGCAGCGGAGTAATTCACATGTCATACACAGCAAAAGACGTCGCAAGCCTGCGCCAATCAACTGGTGCGGGAATGATGGATTGCAAGAAGGCCCTTGAAGAAAGTGGCGGAGACATCGAGGCTGCAAAGCAGTGGCTGCGCGAAAAGGGTCTTGCAGCAAGTGCAAAGCGCGACGATCGCGACAACGCACAGGGTGTTGTGTCCATCATTGTTGATGGCTTGCGTGCATCAATCGTGAAGTTGAAGTGCGAAACCGACTTTGTTGCTTCGTCCGACAGCTTCAAGGCAGAAAGCGATGCTCTTGCTGCAGCAGTGTTGGAAAAAGGCGATGCTGGCGTCGCAGATCGCACATCACAAATCGATGACCTCAGAATTCTCCTCAAGGAAAAAATTGAAGTCGGCGAAACAGTTCGTTTTGAAGCAGCCGCTGGAAACATCATTGAGTCATACGCCCATATTCAAGGTGGCCGTGGAGTCAATGGCGTGATTGTGGAGATGAGTGGCTCAACAACAGAGCTCGCACACGACATCGCAGTGCACATTGCTTTCGCTCGTCCGAAGTACCTCACGCAAGACGAAGTTCCTGCAGATGTGGTTGCGAAAGAGCGCGAGACTCTTGAAACAATCACCCGCAATGAAGGTAAGCCAGAACAGGCCGTCGCAAAAATTGTTGATGGCCGTATTGGTGGATTCTTCAAGGATGTGTGTCTCCTCGAGCAGCCATATGCGAAGGACGACAAAGTCACCATCAAGCAACTGATTGGCGATGCAAAAATCGTCCGTTTCGCTCAGGTAGAAATCGGCTGATATGAGTTCTCGACCACAGTGGTCCCGCGTTGTGCTGAAGCTTTCGGGCGAAGCACTTGCAGAGCCAAGTGGTTTTGGTCTCGACAACAACATCCTCACGCAAGTTGCAACGGAAGTTCGCGAAGCGCGTGAAGAGCTAGGCACCGATATCGCCATTGTTGTTGGTGGTGGAAACTTCTGGCGAGGTCTAAAAGGCGCAGGTCAAGGCATGGACCAAGCACAAGCCGACTTCATGGGAATGTTGGCAACGGTGATGAATGGTCTTGCTTTGCAGGATGCACTTGAACGTGTTGGTCAGCAGTCGCGTGTCATGTCGGCCATTGAGATGCCGAAAGTTGCCGAGCCCTACATTCGCCGTCGTGCTGAACGCCACATGGAAAAAGGTCGCGTTGTCATCTTGGCGGGCGGTACCGGTAACCCGTTCTTCACCACAGATACCGCCGCAGCATTGCGTGCTGCCGAGATTGAGGCACAAGCCATCTTGAAGGGCACACACTCGGGGGTCGATGGGGTGTACACCGCGGATCCGAAGCTAGATAAAAACGCCACTCGCTACGACCGAATCAGCCATATGGATGTCATCACGAAGGGCCTCAAGGTCATGGATGCCACCGCCATTACGTTCTGTATGGACAAGCAATTGCCCATTGTGGTGTTCGACCTTCTCGCAGAGGGCAACGTGAAGTCCATTCTCAGGGGTGAGCCAGTAGGTACGCTGGTCGGGTGATTGAAGACACCCTGCTCGAGGCCGTCGACAAGATGGAACGAGCAGTCACCCATGTGCAGGCGCAGTTCTCGTCCGTGAGAACCGGTCGCGCAAACCCCGCTCTCGTGGAAAAGCTCCTCGTTGAGTACTACGGGTCCACGGTGCCTCTTCAACAGTTGGCTGGCTTTCAAGTCCCTGAAGCTCGCACCCTCGTGGTCAAGCCGCACGACCGTGGCTCGATGGCTGCCATTGAAAAGTCCATTCGCGAAAGCGACCTTGGCTTACAGCCGTCGAATGATGGTGTGGTGATTCGTTTGTCGTTCCCCGTTCTCACAGAGGAACGCCGCAAAGAGTACGTAAAGGTCGTGAAAAACATGGCCGAAGATGGTCGCATTGCCATTCGCAATATTCGCCGTGACGCGCGTAAGCAATTGGAGACGGCCGAGAAGAACTCTGAGTTCTCAAAAGATGATCTTGAGCGCGCAGAAAAAGAACTAGACAAGTTCACGCAAGAACACATTGAACAAATCGATAAAGCTTTTGCCCGAAAGGAACAAGAGCTGCTCGAGGTATAGCAACTTGGGCAACTACGGTTGTCTCAGGAACCCGAAAGGGGAGAAATATGAGTGACGACATTTGGCGCCGCAAGGACGATACAAACGACGATTCTTACGGCACGGACTTTGGTTCAGACTTCGGAACCGTGCAGTTCGCAGACGACCCAACCGCAGAGCCTGCGCTTAGTTTCGGCAAGGGCGATACCGGCAACTTGCCGCATTGGACCGAACCAGCCACGGGCGAAATCCCCGTTGTTGATGAGGACGACGTGTGGGGCGCATTTGACGAACCCAGTGCACCAACGTCGCGGCCAGAGCGCTTAACAATCGGTACCGATCCCACGGGCGGGGCTCGTCGCGACGTCACTGGCGGATACGACCGTGATCCATCGCGCGACAACACCGGTGGTGTGCCACGTGGTGGACGTCCACAACCCGTTCGTCGAGTTGGTCCGCGCGGTCCACGCCCAGGAAATGTTGGTCGCGATATGCCAACGGCAGTCACCACAGCGCTGATTCTTGTTGCGGTCTTTATCGGCGCCATCATGTGGCGTCCTGCTGCAGTGATGTTGATTGTCATCGCTGTCGTTGGTTTGGCAGCTGTTGAGTTCTTCAGCAAAGTAACGGAGAAGGGTTATCGACCCGCAACGTTTGCTGGGCTCATCACATGTGTTGCTGCACCGCTTGCTGCATATTGGATTGGCGACGAAGCATTGCCATTGGTTCTGGCTTTCGGGTTCATGGCAATGTCCATCGGATTTATTGGCGCATCCAGTGTTCAAAGTGGCCCGATGCCAAACGTTGCCATCACCACAATGGCGATGATCTGGATTGGCCTCCTCGGCTCATTCGCCGCGTTGATGTTGCGTTACTCCGTGAACGGAGTTGGTGCACACGTTGGAACAGACACATTGTTCATGGTGGTGGTCGCTGTGATCGCTAACGATGTCGGAGCGTTGTTTGTGGGCGCATCTGTTGGTCGAACACCACTTCGTGAATGGGTGAGCCCCAACAAAACTGTTGAAGGCGCTATCGGTGGTGCGCTTGCAACCGTTATTGCACTCGTTGTCATTGGTTCACAAAACGGCACATGGAACACCATGGGCGAATGGTTGGCACTCGCCTTCGTTGTGTCAGTCATGGCGCCACTTGGCGACTTGGTGGAATCAATGTTCAAGCGCAATCTTGATGTGAAGGACTTTGGCACCATCGTTGCTGGGCATGGAGGTGTCCTCGACCGCTTCGACGGATTCCTCTTCGTACTTCCCGCCACGTACTACCTCATGCTGGTCCTTCAGCCCTGGGCATAAGCCACAGGCGTTCCGACGCCCCACTGACACACATCGCTGACAGACTGACGCCGTGACTCTAAAGCGCGTTGCTATCGCCGGATCTTCTGGATCTATTGGTGTGCAAACAATCGACGTTGTGTCCGCAGAGCCCCACAACTATGTGGTCTCTGCGTTAGCTGTTGGATCCTCATCAGATGTCGTCATTCAGCAAGCCCAACAGTTGCGACCAGAACTTGTCGTTGTTACTGATGAGTCTCATCGTCAACGAGTTGCGGCTGCACTGCCTGGAATTACCGTCTCAGGAAATTTGTCGGACATTGTCGACGTCGCAGATGTTGTCATCAATGGTGTCATGGGATTTGCTGGGCTATCCGTCACGTTAGAAACTCTTCGTGGCGGCAAGACACTTGGGTTGGCCAACAAAGAAAGTCTCATCGCAGCTGGGCCAGTTGTGCAACCGTTGCGATCAACACCTGGCGCACAACTCATTCCCGTCGACAGTGAACACTGCGCGTTGCACCAATGTTTGCGGTCTTCCATCGACGCTGGTGCTGAATTATCGCGACTCATTCTCACCGCAAGTGGTGGCCCGTTCCGCGGCCGAAGCGCAGAGTCCTTAGCGCAGGTCACGGTGAACGAAGCGCTGAATCACCCCACCTGGAAGATGGGGCCCAAAATCACCATCGACTCTTCCACCCTCATGAATAAAGGTCTGGAAGTTATCGAGGCCCACGAGTTGTACGGAACTTCCTACGATCACATCGACGTTGTTGTTCATCCGC
Organism: Ilumatobacteraceae bacterium; assembly: GCA_044233525.1. Taxonomy (GTDB): domain Bacteria; phylum Actinomycetota; class Acidimicrobiia; order Acidimicrobiales; family Ilumatobacteraceae; genus UBA2093. Next base: position 10,520 of record JBIIJW010000001.1, read on the forward strand.
AGTCGGTGGTTCATTCAATGGTGGAGTTCACAGACGGATCCACAATCGCGCAACTGTCCATGCCAGACATGCGGTTGCCGATCGGATACGCATTGGGCTATCCCTCAAGAATTGCTACGCCCTTTGGCCGTATCGATTGGGCAACGTTGTCGCGATTGGATTTTGAAGCACCAGATCGCGCAACATTCCGCTGCCTAGATCTCGCTTATGCGGCGGGTCGACTTGGCGGGTCTGCTCCTGCAGTTCTCTCGGCCGCCAATGAAGTAGTGGTGGACGCTTTTCTTGCCGGTGGCGTGAGATGGGCAGACATACCGGTGCTTCTCGAAAAAGTTCTGCATCAGCATTCGGTGTTTATGCCGACTGATGTTGACGGAGTAATGGCAGCAGATGCAGAGGGTCGCAGACTCGCTCAAAAGGAGATCGAACAATGACGAATTTTTATCATCGCTTTCGCGCAGAGATGGCGGCAGGCGGCGCAGTAGATGAATCAGTCGAACCTAAGGCAACACGTTCCGGAGCCACAACCGGATTTGTCATGCTGGCACTCCTTGCATGGCTGGCTGTTGCAAACACCTGGACTTTTGTGTTCGTTGTTGGTTTGTTGGTCTCGGTCTTTTTGCACGAAGTTGGCCACTTCTCAACGGCGCGAATGACAGGCATGAAAGCCACACAGTTCTTTATGGGGTTTGGTCCACGGGTATGGAGCCGAACGAAGGGCGAAGTGGAGTACGGCGTGCGCGCTTTGCCGTTGGGTGCATTTGTTCGCATCATCGGCATGAACAACATTGATGAAGTTGAGCCTGAAGACGAGCCACGTGCGTATCGTTCGCAGTCCTATCCAAAGCGCATGCTGGTGATCACAGCAGGCTCGCTCATGCACATCCTCATTGCATTTGTTTTGTTTTTTGGTGTCTATGCAACTGCTGGTCGTGAACAATCAACTGGCATCGCCACCATTCGTGGGTTAGACACAGTGGCTGGTCCCGCAGCCAAAGCTGGTCTCACGAGTGGAGACATCATTTTGTCCATCGATGGCACAAAGGTGTCAACGTATGACTCGGTGGTTGCTGCCATTACATCGCGTTCTCCAGGTGACGACCTTGCAATCGAGTACAAGCGCGGAGATGAAGATGCACAGACCGCAACGGTGAGATTGGCAGAGCATCCGACTGAGGCCAATCGCGCTTACCTTGGTATCTGGGCAGACGATTGGGGTTGGAAGCAGGTGAACCCACTGGTGGCTGCCGGCTATGCGGTGGGAGACATTGGTCGCACGGTGAGTGCATCGGTCACTGGCGTTTTCACTGCACTGAATCCCATGAACTCCATTCGTCATCTCACGGGAGAAGACACATCGCTTGAGACTCGTCCCACCACGGTGGTAGGAGTGAGCCAATTTGGCGGGGTCGTGGGAGAGTCCGACGGACTCAAGGGAATCCTGTTGCTCTTGGCCAGTGTCAATGTGTTTGTTGGGATTTTCAACATGTTCCCGTTACTTCCGTTCGACGGAGGGCATGCGGCCATCGGTACATACGAGCGACTGCGGTCGCGCAAGGGAAAGCCATATCAGGCCGACATCAACAAGATGGTGCCAGTAGCCACCGCCGTTGTTGGCCTGCTGGGGCTGTTGCTCATCACTGGTTTGTGGTTGGACATCACACAGCCACTCGGGTAATTCGCCCCAAAAACTGACACACTGTTCATTGATGTACGAGCGCCGAAATACCCAGCAGATCTTTGTAGGCAAGGTACCTGTCGGAGGTGGCGCGCCCATCACAGTGCAGTCCATGACCACCACGAAGACTGCAGATGTTGAAGGCACGCTTCAGCAGATTTACGCACTAGCGGCGGCTGGTTGCGACATTGTTCGGTGCACGTGCAATGAACAAGAGGCGGCAGAAGGTCTTGCGCAAATTGTTCCGCGCTCACCAATTCCCATCGTTGCGGACATTCATCATCAGTACAAGATGGCACTAGCCGCCATGGAAGCTGGTGTTCATGGGCTTCGTTTGAACCCAGGCAACATACGTAAGCCTGAACACATCAAAGCTGTTGCATCGGAGGCACGCGATCGCGGGCTTCCGATTCGAATTGGAGTGAATGGTGGTTCATTAGATCCAGCGCTGTACGAAAAGCATGGTGGTCTCACTGCTGAAGCAATGGTGGAATCGGCGCTACAAGAGATTCATTACTTCCATGAAGTCGATTTTGACGACATCAAGATCTCTGTAAAGGCCAGCAATGTTCCGCTCATGGTGGATGCCTATCGTTTGATGGCCGATGCTGTGAAGTATCCATTGCATCTCGGTGTCACCGAAGCGGGTCCACCGCCTGCTGGCTTAGTGAAAGCCACGGCGGGTATCGCAACGCTGTTGCTGGAAGGAATCGGCGACACCATTCGCTACAGCCTCACTGCCGACCCAGTGGAAGAGGCACGCGCAGGTCGACAGCTGCTGGAAGCACTTGGATTGCGCGAGCGCAAGAACGTGGATCTCATTGCGTGTCCTAGTTGCGGTCGCGCAGAAATCGACGTGATCGATGTAGCGAACCGCGCCATGAAGGCTTTTGAAGATAAAAAACTTCCGTTACAGATTGCGGTGATGGGTTGCGTGGTGAACGGACCCGGTGAAGCACGAGAAGCAGACCTCGGTATCGCAGCAGGCAACAAGCGCGGCCATTTGTTTGTGAAGGGCCGAAATGTTGCTGTTGTCCCAGAGCGTGAAATGGTGGAGGCTCTCGTTGAGTGGGCTGAATTTATTCACGAACACGGGACAGATGCTGCAATTGCGCGGGCAGACACCAAGTTGGCAGAACGTGAAGCTGCACGAGATCGTTCGCAGTTATTAGACGAAAAAGGCGACGACGCAAACGACGCTGGCTCAAAGATTGTGGAGATCCGCAAAACTATTTCTGATTAGTTCTGAACGCACACGTATCCAAAGTGGGATGGAAAATCAGCACGGGTGCCGGCCTCAATGAAGACCGGTTCAGCGTGGCGCAAGGTTCTGAAAGTCTTGTCCCAGTCCCCGAATTGACCATAAGCAATGCGATGGTGGTTTAGGAAGTCATCAACCACGCTGGCTACGCCAACGGTGAATTCGGGCGATGGTGATGGGTACATACCGTTTTCATCAACGTGCACCACTGGCTCTAGCAACGGTGTTGTGTCAACAATCCGAAGTAGTTCGTCAACGTCAACGTGCTTTGATGTAAATCCAGCTCTAATGACATTGTCAGATGAATTCATGATTTCAAGCCCGAAACCATGAAGGTATGCATGCAAGTTTCCCGCTGGCAACGCCAAAGCCTCGCCCTCATTCAGAACAACGTGGTTCAGCAGAGGCACAATTCGAAGAGCAGGGTCGTTTGGGTGTAGTAAGCGAAGGTTTTTCATCCACTTAGGTGCGCGCCAGAACCTCAATTTCTTGTCTTGCTGAAAGGCCCACGTCAGATAGCCCGAGATTCCGGTGTCGGCGAGAACTTTTGCCTCACGTCTCCAACCTATTGACTTCAAAAATCTGACCGACTTGTCAATTGGTGCAAATCCGCACAGGGCTTCGAAACGCGACAGCGCAATGATCATTTCTGGTTTATCTGATTCGTCTTTGTACATACGCTGTGGTGCATCTCGTGGGATGCCGAGTACTTCTTCGCGCGCGAAGCCCTCGCGTGCTTGCTGGGACGTGGGATGTGTCTGTAGAGAAAGTGGTTGCTCGCACGACAACAACTTCACCAGCATGGTCATGTCGCCAGCGATGTCTCGCAGTGGTGGGCCGTGAGGTGAGTCGAGATGTGAGGATCCAAGTGGATGTGTGCCCAGCCAAAGCTCGGCAATTTTTGTTCCACGCGTTGATGACAGTCCGAGAGAGCGACGGATGGTGTCTTCGTCGCCCCAGTCGTAGTTCTTCTCGACACCGATGATGCGCCGAGGTGTCATGAATTAACTCCGCACCAACGAGACAACATGTTGCACCGCGGATGCAACAGCGATTGCCTCATTTGTTCCAGCATGACGGTCGCGCACCTCAACGTTGCCGTCGGCAAGTGATTTACCGACAACAACGATTGTTGGGATACCCATCAACTCTGCGTCTTTGAATTTCACACCGGGGGAGACTCCATTGCGGTCATCCAGCAGAACTTCCAACCCTTGCGCTTCAAGATCTCGTGCAAGTTGTTCGCCAGCGACCGTGATGTCGTCTCCGTTCTTGCCGGTGACCACAACATGGACGTCTGCAGGTGAAATGGCGCGTGGCCACTTCAGTCCAATGTCGTCATGGAATGCTTCGGCAATTGATGCAACAGCTCGTGATACTCCGACCCCGTATGAGCCCATGGTGACAACAACCTGTTTGCCGTTTTGGTCGAGCACGGTGAGCCCAAGTTTGTCGGCGTACTTCTTGCCGAGTTGAAAGACGTGGCCGATTTCAATACCGCGTGCAATTTCTAAGGCGTGTCCGCATCGAGGGCACGGATCACCAGCGGCAACTTCTACCGCTTCGATGTTTCCATCTGCAGAGAAGTCGCGACCGTTAACAAGGTTGATGACGTGTGTGTCGGCAACGTTTGCACCCGTCACCCATGCACTCCCTGGCACAACGGAAGGGTCCAGCAGGTATGTGATACCTGACGCACTGTTGTTGCCGAGTACCTGTGGTCCGATGTAGCCGCGAACCAGCGCAGGGTGTTTCGCAAATGCAGCTTCATCCATGGGTTCTACTTCCGCAGGCGACACTTGGGCCTCAATGCGCTTGATGTCTACTTCGCGATGTCCAGGTACGCCGACCACAAGTGCACTCGTTGATCCGTCTGGTTGGCGAAGCGTGAGCACCACATTTTTCAGTGTGTCGCTTGCATCCCACGCACGGTCTGTTCGCGGCGCATTGGTATTCAGATACTCAACAAGTGATGCAATGGTGGGGCACTGTGGAGTTGACAGTGTGGTGGTGCTTGGGTGTTGCGTTGCGTCGGCTGCTAACGCACCAGTCGTGACAGCTTCGGTGTTTGCTGCATAATCACATGAGGAGCAGCGAACAAAAGTGTCTTCGCCCACGGGGATGGGTGCCAAGAACTCTTCGCTCATTGATCCGCCCATGGCGCCACTCATTGCTTTCACAATCACATAGGGCAAACTGAGACGTTGAAAGATTCGTTCATAGGCATCGCGATGATCGTTGTAGCTCTTTGAGAGCCCAGCATCATCAATGTCGAATGAATAACTGTCTTTCATTAAAAATTCGCGTCCGCGCAATAGCCCAGCGCGTGGTCGAGCTTCATCGCGGTACTTCGTTTGGATTTGGTAGAGCGATACGGGCAGGTCTTTGTAACTGGAGTACAAGTCCTTCACGAGAAGTGTGAACATCTCTTCGTGTGTTGGGCCCAAGAGGTAGTCGGCACCTTTGCGGTCGACGAGTCGGAACAAGTTGTCCCCATATTCGGTCCACCGTCCGGTGGCTTCATAGATGTCGCGTGGCAATAGGGCAGGGAAATGAACTTCTTGGGCGCCTATTGCGTCCATCTCTTCACGCACGATGTTTTCCACCTTGCGCAAGACCTTCCACCCAAGTGGGAGCCAGGTGTACCCACCTGGGGCTGCCCGGCGGATGTATCCGGCACGGACGAGGAGGCGATGAGAGGGAACCTCAGCATCTGAGGGGTCATCGCGAAGGGTGCGAACGAAGAGATGGGAGAGACGAAGCATCGGAGCGAAACCTTAGTTTGAATGGCTATCATTGGAGCCGTCCTTTGAAGTTCGGTGAACCGGAGGCACGGGTGACCCCCGTGCCTTTTGTTCTGTTAGAGCCAGTTTTGGCGGGAGGTGAGCCATATGTCCAGCAATGTCATCGACACCGTCACGTCCATGTTGGCTCCAGTCCTCGCCGATCTTTCCCTCGAGCTCTACGACCTCGAGTTTGCCGGCGGCATCCTTCGTGTCACCATCGACACGCCCGCTGGCGGTCCCTCTGGTGTTGACATCGATCAAATCTCCCTCGTCACCCGTCTTCTCGGTCGCGAACTCGACCACAACGAAAATGCTGTCCCCGGACGCTTCACGTTGGAAGTCACCAGTCCAGGTCTCGAGCGCACACTTCGCACGCCGCATCATTTTTCTCGTGAAGTCGGCAAAGAGGTCACCATTCGTCTCAGCACAGACCTCGATGGTCGTCGCCGTTTTGCGGGCTTGCTTGTTGGTGCCACAGACACCACAGCATCGGTTCGTTTGTCGGACTCTGGCGAAACGGTAGAGATTCCGTTATCCATCATCGATAAGGCAAAAACAGTTTTCGTTTGGGAGTCACAACCCAAGCCAAATTCGAAGGCTGCGCGCGAGAAGCGCGCAACTCAGAAAAATACGTCCACACATCAAGAGGAGGCCAACGCACAATGAGCAACCTAGATATGTCCGAAGCAGTACGCATGCTTGCCGATCACCACGGCATCAGTGTTGACTCCTTGTTGCAAGTTCTCGTCGAAGCACTTGCAAACGCATATAAGAAGCGTCCAAACGCAGCAGATGAAGTCATTGTCGAGATCAACCCAGAGAACCTCGACATGAAGTTCACTGCGTACGACGTCGACGACGACGGCAACTGGATTAACGAGCGCGACGATACGCCAAGCAAGAATGACCTTGGCCGTATTGCTGCAGCAACGTTTAAGCAAGTGATGAGCCAGCGCATCCGTGAAGTAGAGCGCGATCGCAAGTTTGAGGAATACGCAAACCGCGAAGGCGACTTGGTCACCGGAATTATTCAGCAATCAGATGGTCGTTACGCATTGCTCGACCTCGGCAAAGTGGAAGCACTGTTGCCACAAGCAGAGCAAGTCCCTTACGAGCGTCCAGTCTCTGGCGACCGCGTGAAGGCCTACATCGTGGAAGTTCGCAAAACTGCGAAAGGCCCACAGATTGTTGTGAGCCGCACACACCCAGGTCTGATCAAGCGTTTGTTTGAACTTGAGGTTCCAGAAATTGCAGATGGCATTGTTGAAATCAAGTCATGTGCTCGTGAGCCAGGCCATCGCACAAAGATTGCTGTTGCATCGAACGACGCAAATGTCGATCCTGTTGGCGCATGTGTTGGAGCACGTGGCGGTCGTGTACGCATGGTTGTTAATGAATTGCGTGGCGAAAAAATCGACATCGTCTCCTATTCAGAAGACATGCACGACTTCGTGTCCAAAGCGCTGTCGCCAGCAAAAGTCACCGAAGTTCGCCTCAGCGAAGACGGAACACAGGCAGATGTCATTGTTCCTGATTTTCAGTTGTCACTTGCCATCGGTAAAGAAGGACAGAATGCGCGATTGGCCGCTCGTCTCACTGGCGTGCGCATCGACATCAAGTCCGAAACACAAGCCGCTAATGAAGCGCAGGGAATCTTCGAACCCCGCGCACCACGGGGCGCTGAATACGCCGAAGGTGAATGGCGTACAAACGACGAAACCGGTGAGATGCAATTCCACGCAGCCGATGGTTCCGTTGTTACTCAACAGGAATGGGCCGATACGCCCTCCGATGATTCCGATAGCACGGAGGCCTAACCCTTGGCAGCAAAGAAGATTCGCGTTTCCGAACTCGCAAAAGAGTTGGGCCTCACCAATAAAGAGGCTCTCGATTTGTCTGTCTCGATGGGTGTTCCTGTCAAGGCAATCTCATCGACCATGGAAGATGCACAGGCCGATCGTGTTCGCCGTCGAGCAGAACGCGATGGCCTCGTTCGCGACGCCCAGCCTGAAGAAGAAAAGCCCGCTAAAAAAGCAGCAGCCAAGAAAGCTCCTGCAAAGAAGGCTGCCGCAACGTCTACAGATGACTCCACAGAGGGCGTAGCGGAAAAGCCAGCAAAGAAGGCTGCGGCCAAGAAAGCACCTGCCAAGAAAGCAGCAGCTAAAAAAGTCGACGCAGCACCGGTTGAAGCGGACGCACCTGCTCCAGTGGTAGACGTCGTTGCTCCTGCACCTGAAGCGCCAGTTGTTCAAGTTGTCGACACACCTGCGCCACCGGTTGCCGAGCCAGAAGCACCACAATCAGAAACGCAGCGTCCGGCTGCCTCTGGTGAGGGTCGAGTGATCTCAAGCGGTCGTCCAAGTCCCACAACGGGAACTCCACGTCCGCCAATCAATCAGCAGCCAACGCCGCGTCCAGCACCTCCGCAAGGTCGCCCCGGTGGAACTCCTCCAGGAATGCCACCAGGGATGCCGCCAGGTGCACGTCCAGGTGGGCGTCCCATTCCGCCACCCCCAGGTCCAATGTCTGCCACAGGGCGTCCCATTCCGCCACCCCCAGGCCAGCGGGTTGCTCCTGGGTCACGCCCAGCGAGCCCATCTGGGTTCCGCCCAGGTCCAGGTGCACGTCCTGGCCCAGGTAGTCGTCCAGGTCCCGGCACGCGCCCAGGTCCAGGTAGTCGTCCAGGCCCTGGTGGTCCACGCCCCGGCGGCGGTCCAGGTGGTCCACGTCCAGGTGGCGGCCCAGGTGGCGCACGTCCCGGTTTTGGTGGTCCACGTCCCGGTGGCGGCCCAGGTGGCGGTCCCGGTGCAGGTGCACCTGGTGGTGGTCCACGTCCCGGTGGCGGCCCAGGTGGCGGCCCCGGTGGTCCACGCAATGGTCAACGTCGCGCACCGCGTAAGAAGTCACGTGCACGTCGTCGTCGCGAGTTCGATGAATTGCAGCCGCAGTTCACGCAGTACTCAAACAGCAACGCACCAGTTCCAGAAGGCACCATCATTATCGAACGTGGCTGGTCGGCACAGGAGTTTGCTCCGAAACTGAATCGCACCGCAGCAGACGTTGTTCGTTACATGTTGGAACACGGTGAAATGATCACCGCAACCATGAGTCTCAGCGACGATCAAATGGAATTGTTTGCACTTGAAGTTGGTGCAGAAATTCTGTTGGTTGATCCAGGTCAGCAACAAGAAACCGAATTGCAGGCACTGTTCGACGATTCCGATGACGACGACGAGTCATTGCAGGAGCCACGTCCACCAGTCATCACTGTGATGGGTCACGTAGACCACGGTAAAACAACATTGCTCGACCGAATTCGTTCTGCAAACGTCGTTGCCGGCGAAGCTGGTGGAATCACTCAGCACATTGGTGCATACCAAGTGTTGAAAGATGGCAAGAAGATCACCTTCATTGACACGCCTGGTCACGCCGCGTTCTCAAAGATGCGTATGCGTGGTGCTCAAGTCACCGACGTTGTCGTACTTGTTGTGGCTGCAGACGACGGCGTCATGCCACAAACTATCGAGGCACTCAATCACGCAAAGGCTGCAGACGTTCCCATCGTTGTTGCTGTGAACAAGATCGACAAAGAAAACGCCGACCCGCAACGAGTTCTCACGCAGTTAGCTGAGTATGAACTTGTTCCTGAAGCGTGGGGTGGCGACACCATCGTTGTTGAAATGTCTGCACAGCAGAACCTTGGCGTCGACGACTTGCTTGAACAGTTGAATGTCGTTGCAGAACTTGAAGAACTCACAGCCAACCCGCAAGGTCGTGCAAAGGGTGTTGTGCTCGAAGCAAACCTCGACATCGGTCGTGGTCCTGTGGCAACAGTTCTTGTCGACAAGGGAACATTGAAAGTCGGCGACCCCATCGTGGCTGGAGCTGCATGGGGCAAAGTTCGTGCGCTCATCAACGAGCGTGGCGAGCAAGTAAAAGAAGCTGGTCCATCAACACCGGTTCAGGTTCTTGGCTTGTCCAGCGTTCCTCAGGCGGGAGATGAATTCCGTGCCGCACCAGACGAAAAGACAGCACGTCTTGTTGGTGATTCACGTGGTCAAACGCGTCGGGTACTGAACCAGCGAGGCGATGCACGGGTGCAAAGCGGCGTGAAGTTGGAAGACATCTTCAGCCAGATTCAGGCTGGCGAAGTTGCCACCCTCAACCTTGTTATCAAGGCCGACGTACAAGGTTCACTTGAAGCGGTCACTGAAAGTTTGCGCAAGCTAGAGCGCGATGAAGTCAAGGTTGCATTCGTGCACCGTGGCGTTGGCGGAATCACCGAAAACGACATCACTTTGGCTGCAGCAACTAACGCAACACTCATTGGTTTCAATGTTCGTCCAGACCGTAAGTCTCGCGACTTGGCCGAAGCCGAGAAGGTAGAGATTCGTACCTACGAAATCATCTACAAACTCTTGGAAGATATGGAACGAGCAATGCTTGGTCTGTTGGCACCAGAGTTCGAAGAAGTGGTCACTGGCGAAGCAGAAGTGCGCGAAATCTTCCGCGTTCCAAAGATTGGCGCCATCGCAGGTTGTTTCATTCGTACGGGCGTCATCACGCGTGGCACGAAGGTTCGCTTCTTGCGCGACGGCACCATCATCTGGAAGGGCTCCATTCAGTCGTTGCGTCGCTTCAAGGACGATGTCCGCGAAGTGCGCGAAGGTTTCGAATGCGGTATTGGTTTGTCCGACTTCCAAGATTTGAAGCCTGGTGACCTCATCGAAACATACGAAGAGCGCGAGATTGCTAGGGCATAGCCATGGCAGATCTTGATTTCTTCTTCGATCCTGTGTGTCCGTGGGCGTGGATTACATCTCGTTGGGTGCGCGAGGTTCAGGACCTTCGGGCGTATGACGTGCAATGGAAATTCATCTCGTTGAAATTCCTGAACGAAGACAAGATGGACTACTCAAAAATGCCCGAGGGTTACAAAGAGATCCATGCTGCTGGAACTTCTGGTTTACGTGTTGCTGCACGCGCACGTGCTGAACAAGGTAACGATGCAGTGTCCACGGTGTACACCGCGCTTGGCACCAGCTTGCACAACCGCGAAGAACGTGCATTGTTTGTTGCGGACACAGTTGGTCATGTTGGTGGTTTGTTGGAAGCAGCCGGTTTGCCATCAGAGTGGGCGCAGTCGGTGAATGATGATTCATTCGATGCGTTAATTCGTAGCGAGACCGAACTTGCACTTGAGCGCACTGGCAAAGACGTGGGAACACCCATCCTCACGTTCCGCCCGGGTGCGTCAAACGAAGGCTCGTTCTTCGGCCCTGTTATCTCAGCGATTCCTCGTGGCGATGAAGCGCTGAAGTTGTGGGACGCGGTGGAGACGTTGGCAACAACATCTGGCATGGCAGAGCTGAAGCGTTCGCTTCGCGCCCGCCCCAGCTTTGATTAGCCGACGCTACGCCTTCTTGAGTGCGTCGATCACTGGCATCCATGTTTCTGGGTCTGCCTTGTATGGCGCATAGAAACTGATGCGGCTGATCACGTCGCTGTAACGACGGCTGAGCTCTGGTGCAACCTGTGACGGCTCTCCAACAACTGCGAACGTGTTGAGAATCTCATCAGTAATGAGTTCGCCCATCTCTTTCCACTTGCCACCTTTCGACAACGTGTTGAGCTCGTCCTGTAGTCCGCCCCAGCCGTGTGCTTCAAGCACGCCACGGTAAGCAGGAGTAGATCCGTAGAACGCAATTTGCTGACGAGTGCCCGCAGAAGCGGCCTTCAATTGTTCTTCGGTTGTACCGGTCACGACAAATGACGGCCCAACAATCTCGAAACCTTCCATTGTTTTTCCGGCCTTCGCACGACCTCGCGCAAGGGCTGGAATAGTGACTTCACGCAGGTACTTCTCGGTGGTGAAGCCGTGGCACAAGAATCCGTCGCATACTTCGCCTGCAACTTCGGTCATCAATTCACCAACACCAGCGAGATAGATCTTTGGTGGCCCAAATGGCGATAACTCTTTTGCATCAGGCGTAAAGAATGGCGTCATCAACGTATGTGTGTAGAAATCGCCACGGAAGTTGAGTTGAGTTCCGTTTTGCCAGCAATCCCAAATGGCGCGCATCGCCAAAATCATTTCGCGCATACGTGCAGCAGGGTGACTCCACTCCATCGAGAAACGCTTTGTGATGTGTGGCTTAATTTGGCTACCAAGCCCCAACATGAATCGACCCTGCGAGTAGGCCTGCAAGTCCCAACCGATGTTGGCGAGTGTCATTGGGTTTCGAGCAAAAGCCACCGCGATGGAGGTTCCTAACTCCAATGTTGAGGTGTGTTCTGCGCCAAGAAGAAGCGGGAAGAACGGATCATGTGCTGTTTCTGCAGTCCATGCACCGGCGTAACCAGCAGATTCCAATTCTTTAGCTGCTTGTGGAACCTTTGTGAGGTCAAAGCCAAGTCCACCGTCTACCTTCATGTCATTCTCCTAGTTGTTGGTCTCGCAAGAACTGCTCGACTTCTGCGGCTAATTCATCCACTGTAGGGATGTTGCTGGTGTCGTCATTTATTGGCGCACCATGCGTCTCATCATATGCGGCCTCTAATTGCTGCAACATTCCTGCGTGCTCGGGATTATTCGCAACCAGTTGGTCCAGGCGTTCGCGTTGCACAGCAGATTCGCGTCGCAAGCGTGACGAATCGAAATGTAATCCATTATCTGCACACAGTGCTTGAATGAGTGCGTCACTGGCCAGCGGGTAGGCCATTGATGCGACATAGTGGGGGACTTGTGCCCACAAACTGACGGCTTCAATGCCACAGTTCATCAACGTGTGTTCAAGGAGAGACTGCACACCAGCTGGCGCATCGAGGGTGCTGCGTGACAGGTCTAGTCGTTCAATCACTGCTGGATCCGCAGACGTTGCGGTGATTCCCACTGGTCGTGTGTGGGGCGCTCCAAATGGGTATGCGCCGAGCCCAACCATTTTTTGTACATTCATCTGCTGTGCGAGTTCGCCAACAGTACGCGCAAAGAAGTTCCACGCCATATCCGGTTCTGGTCCGGTGAGAAGCAACACATCGCGACCTTTGGCATCGCGACCTACTCGAATCTCGGGAACGCTCCATTCAATGTTGGTATTGACGCCATCTCGTAATTCCATCACTGGTCGACGCGCGCGATAGTCGATGAAGGTGTCGCCATCGAAAGTAACAAGACGGCTGGAGTGTGATTCAGTGCTGAGTAATTCCATAGCCGCCGCTGCAGCACCACTCGCATCTATCCATCCAGCGAACTGGGTAATGAGAATTGGCGAGTGAAGTTCTGGAAGAAGACCATCAACAGTGAAGGGGAGTCCGTTTGGCATTTTTAACGGAGATTCTCAAGAATTGAGGCGGCGCGCTGTGATGCGCCTTCCACTTGAAGTCTGAATGGCTCTAGCTCTGCAGGGTCTTTCTGGCCAAGTGCACCACCGAGATAACGGGCGTAGACGCCTTCGATGATGCAGGCAAGTTTCCAGAATGCGAACGCAACATAGAAATCGAGTTGTGAAATATCGCGACTAGACACCTTTCCATAGCGTTCTGCTAACTCGGCGCGGTTCAAGAAACCCTCGGCTGTGTTCACGGGGTTTGCCCATGCGCTTGCATCATCTTGAGGTCCAGTCCAGTACACCATCAACAATCCAAGGTCTGCCATAGGGTCACCGAGAGTGCAGATTTCCCAATCAAGAACTGCGATGACTTTGCCCGATGCATCGACCATGCAGTTGTCTAAGCGATAGTCGCCGTGCACCAATGTCGCCGCACCTTGTGCGGGGATGCGGTTCATTAATTCTTGGTACACACTGTCAACGAGAGGAAGGTCTCGAGTGCGCTGTTCCACGATGTTTCCATGCCAGCGCTTCAGCTGGCGCGCGATGTAGTCCTCGTGCTTGCCGAGATCATTCAGTCCGGCGGCGACGAGATCAACATTGTGGATTGCCGCCATCGTGTCAACGATTGATTCGCTGGCGCGACGACAGCCGTCTCGGCCGAGAAGAGTTTCTGCCACCGACTTCTCCCGAACAACGTGGCCATCAACAAATGACATCACATAGAAGGGGAGTTCGTTGATGTTGTTATCTGTACACAAACCCAATGCGGGAGCAACGGGAACATTTGTATTCGCTAATCCGGCAATGATGCGATGTTCGCGAGTCATGTCGTGAGCACTTGCGAGGCGATGGCCAAGAGGTGGGCGACGTAAAACATATGAATGTCCTACGGCATCGTCCACCTTGAACGTGAGGTTTGAGTGACCGCCTGCAATCTGTGTGTAACGAAAGGGTGCTGTTGCTCCGGGAATGTTGGCCACTAGCCAACCTTCAACGTTTTCACTGATGCCATGGGGAAGACTCACGACTCAAAAACTACCTGTATCGTGCCCGTATGGCCCTCACCGTCACTGATGCAACCTTCCAGACCGAGGTCATCGAACGATCGCTCACCACACCAGTCATTGTGGATTTTTGGGCGGAGTGGTGCGGTCCATGCAAAACCTTGACACCGATCCTCGAAAAGGCAACAGATGCCACCCAGGGTCAAGTTGTTCTCGCCAAGGTTGATGCCGATTCCAACCCTGGATTAATGCAGGCGTTTGGGATTAAGTCAATTCCCACTGTTGTCATTTACAAAGACGGACAACCCATCGATGGCTTCATGGGTGCAAAGCCTGAACATGTCATCGAACAACTGGTGACGGCTCTTTTGCCGAACCCCACCGATCTGCGTGTCCGAGATTTGTTGCAAACGGGGACAGAAGAGTCTCTTCGCGATGCTGTTGCACTTGCTCCGGGAAATGAAGATGCAGTGTGTTCGCTTTCCGAGCATCTTGTACGCAATGGTCAGGCGGAAGAAGCACTCACGTTGCTGGCACGTCTTCCTGAGACAGATCGCGTTCGACGCATTGCAGCCAATGCTCGGTTGTCATTGAATCCCGTCGATAATTTCGATGACGAACTCGTTGCGCTCCTCGACCGAGTGAAGGCAGATGAAGTTGCTCGTCAAGAGTTCTTAGACATCTTGGAGTCCATGGGGCCAGACGACCCTCGCACAGCGAAATATCGCAAA
>JBIIJW010000046.1:0-8566 GCA_044233525.1 Ilumatobacteraceae bacterium
CGACCCCACCGCACCGAACGGCACACCACACCGATGGGAAGGCGAAATTGGATTCCGATCGCCAGATGGCATTGCACGAATTCTTTCCGTTGTTGTTCAGGTTGTTCGCGATGCAGATGGCAGCGTGCACCATTGGTCCACCATTACTCGCGACATCACTGAGCAACGCCAGACGCAAGCCGAATTGGCGCGCCAGGCAACACACGATGCACTCACGGGTCTTCCAAACCGAGTCTTGTTCTTGCGAAAAACAACCGAGGCGCTTGAGCGAAGCCGTACCACTCACGCAACAGTTGGTGTGTTGTTTATAGACCTCGACAAACTCAAACATGTCAACGACACCATTGGCCACGCAGTAGGAGACCAATTAATTGTCAATGTTGCGCGGAGGCTTGCGGCCGCAACGCGCCCCACAGACTTGGTAGCGCGCATTAGTGGTGACGAGTTTGTGGTTCTCTGCGAAGGCCTTCTTGACGAACATGTGGCACTCGACGTTGCGGAGCGAATTCGTACATCCATTACGGGCCCACTTGTGTTGCAAGGTGTTGAGATTGAAGCGGGCGCAAGCGTTGGTGTCGCCATGTCGACGCCAGATCTATTGGCATCCGAATCAGCATCTGATGCAGCCGTCACATTGTTGCGCTCTGCAGACACCGCCATGTACCGCGCAAAGCAGCGCGGACGAGGACGCTCAGAGCTGTACAACGAAGAAATGCGCACGGCAGCACGCGAGCGCCTCACTCTGGCCTCCGAACTAGAACAAGCACTCGCCGGACATCAGTTCTCCGTCCTCTTTCAACCAATTGAATCTGCGCACACCGGCCGCATCGAAGCCGCCGAAGCACTGTTGCGTTGGAACCACCCCACCAGAGGTGTTCTTGCGCCAGCCGCATTCTTAGATCTCGCCGATGAATCGGGCCTCATCGCACCAATTGGTGATTGGGTGCTCGAGCAGGCAGCCGCAACTCTTGCCAGGTGGACTGCAGAAGGAGTCGTTGAGCGTTCTACTTCAATTCATGTCAACGCATCTCGTCGACAACTGTCCGACATCACCTTTGTTGAACGTGCTCTCACCATTCTTCGAACTCATTCTCTTGACGGGTCGCAGTTGGTGTTTGAAACCTCCGAATCAAATCTGGTGGAGAACAACCCTTCGGTGTTACGTACCGTCACCGCATTGAAACGCCAAGGCGTTCGTATTGCTGTTGATGACTTTGGGTCTGGATATTCATCGCTTGCATCACTGCGTACTTTCCCCGCAGATCTTTTGAAACTGGACGGAACCTTGGTGCGAGACGTTGGGCGCACAGATGGAGGCGACGACCCAATGGTGCGTTCTCTTATTCAATTGGCTCACTCGCTGAATCTCGTGGTGTGCGCCGAATGGGTCACCACCGACGATCATGTTCAACGCCTCAAGGTTCTTGGTTGCGATTTGTTGCAAGGTCATCGCATCGGCGAACCAGTTCCAGCAGAAGTATTTGCCGAGAAGGTCCGCCGCAAAGCCGCTGCCCAGAAAGCAGACCAGCCCTAGTTGTTGCTGGCTGGTGTGGGCAGTGGCCCAAGTCCGGCGAAGTAATCCAACACTGGCTTCGATTCATTGTTCAAGGTGAACACGAATGTTCCAGAAATCATGTCGCTGGAGACGGGAAGCGCTACCGACAACGCTGCACCATCAGCCAACGGACGAAGTTTGCGTGCGAGATCAATTAATTCAAGTCCGTCGTCCACCGAAACAGCGCGCGAGAAGACCGACAGCACATCATCTGTCTTCATCGGATGCTCGGCGAGATAACGAATTGCTTGCTTCACCAGAATGGACATGAAATATCTCTGACGATCACCACGACCAACGTCGCCCGTTCCATCGATTCGCCAGACTCCCTCAATCTTTTCCTCAAAGTATCGGGAACGCGCGTACGACAAAGCCTGCTGACCGTTCTGCATTTTGCATCCGCGTTTACCAAGATAAAAACCTGTGGCTTTGTCGCGCGAGGCATAGTCCACACAAATACGAACTCCACCGACGGCATCAACAATGTCTTTGAACCCTGCAAAGTTCACTTCAAAATACCGATGGATCGGAATATTCAGAGCGCTCTGCACGGTACGTACCAGCACATCAGCTCCACGCTGATAGGCGGCGTTCACTTTCGCATGGCGACCACTGTCGGCAAGAAGAACTCGTAGGTCGCGCGGGACAGACATCGTGGCGACAGAACCAGTCTTTGTGTCTACACGAATCACAATCAAGGTGTCAGCGCGCATCCCCGGGTACACCTCTTCGGTCCCCATACTTGCGAAGTCTTTGTCGTTTGGATCTGCATGTGCTCTCGAGTCCGACCCGACCAACAGATAATTTTCAAATCCGTCGCTTGCGGGCGACAAGGCCGCTGTCACAATCGGTATGCGTGGAACATCAGTCAGGGCTCCGTTCGTGGCGCGAACGATGCCAAGCGCACTAGCCATGAGGGTGACAAGACCAATGCTGAGAGCAATCAACCAACGCGGCGCACTTGCGTGGCGAGACTTCACATTGCTGGATGACACATTTCTACGGTAGTCACTCCGTGGCAGGTCGAAGATGCACCACATCGGCAGTGTCGATGCGATGACTGACAGCGCAATCATCAATCAGTACCAGACGACCATCTCGCTCAACGTCAATGGCTCGTCCAACAACGTCATTTCCGTCTGGCATGTGAGCTTTCACTCGAGTTCCAATTGTTGCAACTTTGGAAACATATGCCGCATGTAACTCTTCGTCTGTCAGCGACAACAGAAGGTCAATGCGGGGAAGCATTGCTGTCAAGAATTCATGCGGCGTCACTTCTTGCGACCATTTACTTGCAGACAACGACGTTGCGCCGTCTGGCGCCCACCCCAAGTTCAGCCCAAGACCAACCACAACAAACGGCACAACTCCCTGTGCATCAACAGGAGCCGCTTGAGCCAAGATGCCCGCCACCTTGGTGCCGTTGACGAGGAGATCATTTGGCCATTTCAAATCAATGGACACGTCACATAGTTCTGTGGCGACGGCAACGGCAGAAAGCGCCACCACCTGAGTGAGAACATGGGCCCTCGGGGGAACTGGGCGAAATAGAAGGGACACCAAGAGGTTCGACCCGGCCGGGGCCTCCCAGGTTCGATTCAGGCGCCCGCGGCCAGCAGATTGGAAGTCGGCCCTCAAAACAGTGCGGTCCGGAGCCCCATTTGCTCCCATTTTCAGTAAATCTGCGTTCGTACTGCCCGTCTCAGGAACCGCTGTGACATGCCAACTGCCGGATTGGTTCGCTTTTTGGTCGCTCATCAGGCCAATATTGTCACCTGTGCTGAAAAAAATCCTTATCGCCAACCGCGGCGAAATCGCTGTCCGAGTCATCCGCGCCGCCCGAGAACTTGGCATTGCCACTGTTGCGGTCTACTCAGAACTTGATCGCAATGCATTGCATGTGCGCCTTGCAGACGAGGCCTACGCACTCGGTGGCCAAACCGCTGCCGAGAGCTACCTCAATACTGAGGCAATTCTGAAGGCCATCACCGATAGTGGCGCAGATGGCGTGCACCCCGGTTACGGATTCTTTAGTGAGAACGCAGACTTTGCTCGTGCCATCACGGCAATGGGCGTTGCATTCATCGGACCACCTCCCGAAGCAATCGACGAAATGGGCGACAAGGTCTCCAGCCGCAAAGCAGCACTGCGCGGTGGAGCCCCGATTGTTCCTGGCACCACAGAGTTCGTGACGTCTGCAAAAGAAATCACCGACTTTGGAAATGAGTTTGGCTGGCCAATTGCAATCAAAGCTGCATTCGGTGGTGGTGGACGCGGAATGAAGGTTGTGCAATCTGCTGCCGAAGTTCAAGATGCAATGGATTCAGCACAACGCGAAGCTCGTAACTTCTTTGGTCGCGATGAGATCTACGTCGAGCGCTACCTCACGTGGCCACGACACATTGAAGTGCAATTAGTCGGCGACAAACACGGAAATGTTGTGTGGGTTTCTACTCGCGACTGTTCAGCGCAGCGCCGTCACCAAAAGCTCATTGAAGAAGCACCGGCACCGGGTCTTCCCGATGGTGTTGAAGACGCCATGGGTGCTGCCGCAGTAAAGGCAGCGAAGGCCGTTGGCTACTTCAACGCCGGAACAGTGGAGTTCATTTACCAAGATGGAGACTTCTTCTTCCTGGAGATGAACACGCGTTTGCAAGTTGAACACCCCGTCACTGAAGTCATCACAGGCATCGATCTTGTTGAATGGCAGATTCGAGTTGCGTCGGGCGAGAAGCTTCCAATGACCCAAAAAGAAGTACGCGCGCTGCAACGCGGTCATGCAATTGAAGTTCGAATCAATGCAGAGAACCCAGCAGGCGGAAAGTTCCTCCCCTCACCTGGTCCCATTACAAAGCTCACCGCTCCCGACGGTTTTGGTGTTCGTTTTGACGGCGGCTACGAATCTGGCGATGAAATTAGCCAGTACTACGACAACCTTGTTGGCAAAGTCATCGTGTGGGGCAAAGACCGCGAGACAGCAATTGCACGCACCATTCGTGCTTTGAAGGAAATGGTGGTTGAAGGAGTTGCAACAACAATTCCCGCAGACATCGCCATTCTGGAGCACCCAGATTTTGCTGCAGTCACACACTCCACGAAGTGGGTGGAAGAAGTTCTTGACTTGTCGGGAATCGAATCGGGACCAGTTGTTGCACCCGCTCAGGAAGACACACCTCTCGTGCAGCGCCAGACCACCGTTGAAGTGAACGGCCGTCGTTTTGATGTGAAGTTGTGGGTTCCTGAATCTGCTGGTGTTGCAGCGGCAGCGCCAGCCAAGAAGAAAGCCGCGCGTGCAGCATCGTCATCGGGTGGTGGCGCAGGCGGTGGAAGTGGCCAAATTGCTGTTCCAATGCAGGGAACCATTGTGAAGGTTCTCGTTGAAGTTGGACAGGCAGTTGAAGCAGGCCAAAGCGTGGTGGTTTTGGAAGCTATGAAGATGGAAAATCAGATTGAAGCCGACAAGAGCGGCACCATCAAAGCAATCAATGTGAAGCCTGGCGACACCGTTGGTGCTGGCGACGTTGTTGTCGTTATTGAATAACTAACAACAGTTATTCAGCAGCTTCAGACAGTGCTTCTGCAAGTGCAGGGTGCACCAGCAATGATTCTTCAATGTCGGAGACCTTGAGGTTTGCCGTCACGGCGAGAGCAATCACACTAATGAGCTCTGCTGCATGGCGCCCGACGATGGACCCACCCAACACTTCACCAGTCGCTGGGTCGCTAATGATCTTCACGAAACCGCGCGAGTCGTTGTTAATGAGCGCCTTTGCTGTTGTAGCGAAAGGCACCTTTGTCACTCTGATTTTTCGGCCGGATGCAAATGCTTCGGCTTCTGCCAAGCCAACATCTGCAATCTCTGGCTCAGTAAAGATCGCTGATGCTGCCTTGTCATAATCAAGATGTCGATGAGGTCCACGGGGGCCACCAACCACTTGTTCGGCAACTTTCTTTCCTTGCATTGATGCAACGGACGACAACGGCAACTTTCCACTGACGTCCCCTGCCGCATAGATGTGCTCAACCGAACTTTGACAATGCCGGTTGATGTTGATGTAACCGCCATCCATCTGCACACCGACTTCCTCAAGCCCAAGCCCTTCCGTGTTTGGGATGGAGCCAATCGCAAGCACTGCGTGCGTTGTTTCAGAGACACGCCCGTCGTCGCACACCACACGAACACCCGTATCAGTTCGTTCAATCTTTGTGGCGCGAGCACCCTTGTAGAGACGAACACCACGAGACAAAAAGTTTTCTTCAAGAACAGCAGCAACCTCTGGGTCTTTACCCGGAAGTACTTGTTGACGCGAGACAACGAGAGTTACTTTCGAGCCAAAGGATGCAAACATGTGGGCAAACTCAACACCGGTGACTCCCGATCCGATGATGGTGACGCTCTCTGGAAAAATACGCGGCGGGTAACACTCGCGCGTCGTGAGAATACGGTCGCCGTCTGGTTGAACAAAATCTGGAATTCGCGGACGTGTTCCTGTTGAAATGAGAATGTCGTCTGCTTCCAACTGCTGGCTGGTTCCGTCACTGCACTCAACATGAACATGATGGGCATCGATGAGGCGAGCTGTGCCACGAATGATGGTGACACCCTGACTTTCCAATAACGACGTCATGTCATTGGACAAGCGGTTCTTGATGCCCTCAATGCGGTCGGTGAGTGCCTTGACGTCAACTTCAGCATCGCGATCTGACAAACCCATGCCACTGAGACTCTCGGTGAAACTGACTGCGCCACCGGTTGCGATCATTGTTTTCGACGGCACGCAGTCCAATAGATGTGCTGCACCGCCAACAATCTCGCGCTCCACCAACACCACACTGACCCCTTTTCGAGCAGCAGATGTTGCGGCCGCATTACCTGCGGGGCCGCCACCAATGATCACGAGGCGCTTGTTGAGGTTCACGTTGATGAGGTTATCGGCGCAACCGTGGTGGTGGTTGTAGTTGTTGTCGGAGAGGTTGAGGTAGTGGTGGTCGTGGTTGTTCCCGCAGTAAACGTTGGCAGAGTTGTTGTTGGAACAGGCACGGAATTTGGGCAGTACTTTGAGGGATACCCGATGTTGTCGCGACGTTCGCCCACATATTCAAAGTGCATGCCGTCAGAGGGCCAGAAATTCCCACCCCATGCAAAACCCCATTTACGGAAAATGCGAACCACATCGCAATTCATTTTTGGAACGGCCCATTGATAGTTCTGCGTGGTGTTGATGTCTAACGCGGCCCCGTATGCGTGTCGAGATGGTGCTCCGAATGTGCCAGCCATGCGGTTGTATCTACTTACGAAGCACCCGCCGTAGCGATTTGCATTTGCCACATCAACGTGGCGCTGCAGAC
Organism: Ilumatobacteraceae bacterium; assembly: GCA_044233525.1. Lineage (GTDB taxonomy): Bacteria > Actinomycetota > Acidimicrobiia > Acidimicrobiales > Ilumatobacteraceae > UBA2093. The sequence goes on from JBIIJW010000046.1 coordinate 6,905, forward strand.
CCTTTGCCTTGATCTCACTGAGCGCACCCTGAATTGCTGTGACCACCACTTTGTGGCAGTTGTTACGAATAGAGATGTCAGAGAAATTGTGACGCCACAAGATGTTGTTGATTTTCCATCTGTCTTCAATCTGAATGGCGCTACCACCTGCGGGGCGAAATGCGAACTCGCCGAGTTCTTGTTTCAAACTAGCGATACCAAAAGTTCCGTCCGGATTCTCGCGATCCCACGACGTGCGCAAACGATAAGTACTACCAATCACAATTCCGCGCAATCGCAACTGTGACATGATGCGCGAATACGACGTGATATCCGTCGCTGTTACTCGATTGATCGACATTGGCCCCAGCACTTGCGCGGCTTCCGATGTAATGAAGATGTCGCCCCAGTCAACAAAAACATTGGGAACAATCGCGCCAATAGTGAACGTGTGTGGTCGGAATCGGAGGTCTCGAAGAACGACGGTGTCGCCTACCTCTGCGTCACGTAACTCCGCCGACGTTTCCCCCATGAGAATCTGACCTGCACCTGCAGCCGCCACCATGTCGTCGCCACCGACATCGCGCAGATACTCAGTAGGCGCAACCATTGTTGCCATGGGAATTCGCCACCGATCGCCGAGACGAGTGAGGAATTGACCATCACGACTGTGGGACGTGAGACCCACGGTAGGGAAACTGACAAAGTGAGGAACCGCGCCCGCTGCAGTGATGGCCGTTGACATCCGGTTTGCGATGGACAACGTGAGCGATTTGTTCATTGAGACGGACACGGTTGGCTGGAGCCGACGCTCTGGCCATTGCGAAGAATCATCCGCAAAGACGGGTTGCGACACCGCAAGGGAGAGCACCACAAGTGCAGTCACGCTTCGAGAAAATCGCATTTTCACACCGTAGTTCCCAAAAGACTTCTCGTCACGCCGACGCTACGAACTACCGTAGAGATTCTGTGAGCGATGAAGTAGACGACCAACAACTCGGTGGCCTCGAGCAAGAGAAAGCCCGCCGTTTGGCTGCTATCGACTCGTTGCGAGAATCGGGTACCAATCCGTATCCCTATCGATTTGATCGCTCTCACACCCTTGGTGAAATTCGCGACGCACACGGGGCGCTGGAAGCAGGTGCAGAAACAGACGTCGTCGTTGATCTCGCTGGTCGCATCATGTTGAAGCGCGACCAAGGAAAACTTATTTTCGCCACGCTGCAAGATCGCTCCGGCGACATCCAGTTGTTTGTATCAAAGGCCGTGGTTGGAGATGATGCATTCGTTGCAATTAACGACCTCGACCTTGGAGATTGGGTGGGCGTCAACGGCACCGTCATGACAACCCGCAAAGGCGAACTCTCCATCAAAGTGACGTCACTCGTGTTGTTATCGAAAGCAGTCCGCCCACTTCCCGACAAATGGCACGGACTCACCGACACAGACACGCGCTACCGCCAGCGCTATGCAGACTTGATTGGCAATGAAGAATCTCGTCGTATGTTCGCCATTCGACACGCGGTGATTGCAAGCTTTCGGCGCACCCTCCACGAACGTGGATTCATTGAAGTGGAGACACCAGTTCTACACATGGAAGCTGGTGGCGCACACGCACGTCCATTCCTCACACATCACAACGCCCTCGACATGCAGTTATACCTACGCATTGCTCTCGAACTG
>JBIIJW010000052.1:0-7824 GCA_044233525.1 Ilumatobacteraceae bacterium
CGAACCCACAGCAAACTGTGCGCGAGCTGCAGGTCGACCAATTCCTGCCGCGTTAGCTCGCGCCACATCAATTGCATCGGGAGAAACATCTGTCATCCAGACGTCTGCACAACCGAGCGGCAACTCATGTAACAAAGACAGGCCAATGGCACCAGAACCCGTACCCACATCTGCCACGACATATGGTGCGGGTCGCGACTGAAGAAAAGACATCACGTGTTCAACAATTAATTCTGTCTCAGGGCGCGGAATGAGCACTCGTGAATCCACCATGAGGTCGAGATGGCGAAACGCCCATCGCCCCATGACATATTGCACGGGTTCACCGTTCAGAACTCGACGCACCATGGCATCAAGATGAATGCCGGAGCGAGCAGAGACAAGTTCGTTTAGTTCAGCATCAAACTCGTGCGCATCACATCCACTCGCGGTTTCACACAGCCATCGCGCAACGGCTCGATCACCAACAATGTCGGAGGTGTTTTTCCATAATTCGCGCCACGAGATATGGCCGAATGCATCAGCCATGGTCGGCTAGTTGTCGCGCTCGTAAATCTGCGGAAAGCGCATCAATGACAGGGTCTAATTCTCCACTTAATGCCGCTTGCAACTGGTACAACGTAAATCCAATTCGATGATCCGTAATTCGATTCTCTTTGTAGTTGTACGTACGAATCTTCTCACCGCGACCGCCGCCACCAATTTGCGCACGACGCTCGGCAGATGCGGCGGCTTCTTGTTCCTCTTGACGCAACTTCAACAAACGAGACCGCAACACAGTCATTGCGCGAGCGCGGTTTTGCAACTGACTGCGTTCGTCCTGCATGGCAACAACGAGCCCCGTCGGTTTATGGGTAATTCGGACGGCGGAGTCGGTGGTGTTGACATGCTGGCCACCGGCACCCGATGCGCGATACACATCTATCTGAAGGTCATTGGCGTCGATCTCAACGTCGACTTCTTCTGCCTCTGGCATGACAGCCACAGTGGCCGACGAAGTGTGCACACGACCTTGCGCCTCTGTGGCCGGCACTCGCTGCACTCGATGCGGGCCACCCTCAAAACGCAGTCGGCTCCAGGCATCGTCGCCTTTGAACATCAATGTTGCTTGGTTGACGCCACCCATTTCGGAGTCGTCTACTTGAATGGTTTCCACTTGCCATCCACGCTTGGATGCATAAGACAAGTACATCTCCATTAGGTCGCGGGCAAACAAGTTGGCTTCTTCGCCACCTTCTGCGCCACGAATTTCCATAATGACGTTCTTGCCATCGTTTGGATCTGGCGGCAGCAAGAGAACTTTCAGTAATTCATCAAGTTCTTCGACGCGTGCTTCTGCCGCGGATGCCTCTTCACGGAATGCATCTCGCTCGTCGCCAGAGGTTTCTGCCATTAACTCTTTGGCGGCTTCGGCATCACCGATGGCTTGACGCAAATCACGAATGCACTGAATTAGTGGTGTGAGTTGTTTGTACTTTCGCGAAGCTTCACGCAGTCTGTTTTGGTCGCCCAACACTTCGGGGCTTCCCAAGCTGACCTCGAGTTCGATGTAGTCGCGCTCAATAGAGGCCAGGCGGTCATTCATGGGTACTAAGGCTACGGCTGTTACACCACCTATTTCTTGTCTTTGAACACCTCTTGGAACACAAACGAACCACTAGACGGCAAGTAATCAATCCGTCCGTATGACTTCCAGCGACTATTCGCATAGCCATCGGCAAATACAAGACCTTTGCGCTGATCCACCTCAGGGGACTCCACCGTTTTTGTCAACGATTGTCCATTATCAACGTCTACCCATTCCCACTGACACTTGTTCTCGCCACTCCAACGATGCGCAAAGAACGCACCATACGTTGAACCACCTGTTTCTTTGCGGTCGCCGTATGTCACGAAGTAATCCAAGATTCCATCATTCGTGAAGTCATGCGAATACACCTTCAATGGTTGTTGACCTTTCCCACCAGCAAGTTTGGATGAATCATCGTTCCACTTCATCCCGTCCCACCAATAGAACGTGAGGCTTCCCTCCGTCACCAACATTGCGTACACACCGCAATCACCTTTTGAAATCGCCGAAACATCAACAACTTCATACGACTTCACAAATGTGTTCCACGCCTTTGCCGCGGCACCTGTCACCCAGGCCACCGTTGTTGATGTTGCTGGTGGCACTGTGGTGGTGGTTGGGGCGGACGATGATGAGGTAGTGCAAGCACCGAGAACAAGTGGAACCACAAGAGCAACGAGGGAAATGCGCTTCATGATGAAGTCAAAATTAGGTGATATCGAGGTCCCGTTGCGGGAATTTCGTAGTGAAAACTAATCAATCATCACAAGCGATACCGACAGTGACGCAAGTTCGATCATTCGACGGATTGATTCAGTCACATCACGTTGTCGTACAGCAATCACAATATTTCGAACCGCATGCATATCTGCAGCATCGAGCGCAAACGGAACGACATCTAAATCAATTCCATTCACAAAGACCGCAACGGCTCGCTCGCCTCCGTCCAATGTTCCGATCGCAACGCAGGGAACCGGATCTTTCAGATTTGTACGTTTCAGTGGTGGGTCTGCAGGTGATAGTTCACCAAAGCCAATTGATGTCGGATCTTGCAATGCGCGCCACCGGTGCAAACGCTCGGCACCAAATTGATTAAACGGATGCACCATGGCACCAATCTCTCGATGCACTTGCACTGCTTCAATCACATTTCGCAATGCTTGTTCGGTTGGAAGTTCACCGTGCACCATGGCAAATGCTTCGCGATCATTGACACCCATTCCCACTTCGAGACGAGCTTCACCGGTGACCGAATCATTCACCACACGACACATCTCTAAACCACGCACTTCACCAACCACAACACCGTGCTCGATGAGAGCGTCTGCACCAGACGACGCAATGAGTGGCATGAGCGCGCGGTGTGACGGGCTGGCATCAACGAGTGGAAGATGTGGTTCTGGTATTGCAGGCAACAATGATTTTTCATCCACATGCCACACGGTGATGGGCAGATTGAAAAATGACGCACGACGAGCAACAACGCCAGAATCTTTCTCCAACAACACATGCACATCGCGTTGATGTCGACTAGCCCATGCAAGCGTGGGGCCTAGCGCGCGCGATGCATCACCATCAATCAAAATCCAGACGGCATCGTCGGTGAGAAAAGCAGCACCCAGAGAAAAAACTTCTGGACTTCCCTGTGGATCAGACTCAAGTCCCAGATGTTCGCGCACCAACGCGCGCAGCTTCAAGGAAAGGAGACGTGACCGACGCTCGGCGTCGGCAGACAATTAGTCCTTCTTTGCAGGAGCGTTCTTACGCGCACCGTAACGCTTGTTGAAGCGCTCCACGCGTCCGCCAGTGTCGACGAGCTTTTGCTTACCGGTGTAGAAGGGATGGCACTCGTTGCACAATTCAAGTGAAATGGGCTGACCCTTGCTGCTGCGTGTGGTGAATGAATTTCCACATGAGCACTTCACGTTGACGTCTGTGTATTCAGGATGTGTATCGGTCTTCATGTCTCTGGCATCTCCTCGAAACGGACGGTGAAGTGTATCGGGACTAGGCGCCGGGCGTCTTGGCGATTTCGGCCAAGAATTCGTCGTTGGTGCCAAAGGTCTTCAGGCGGTCCATCAGCATCTCCAAGCCTGGCGCGGGATTCCCGTCCTGGGCAAGGCCGCTGAGAACGCGGCGCAACTTCCACACCAGCTGCAATTGCTTGCGCTCGAACAGCAGTTCTTCGTGGCGGGTGCTGGATGCGTCTACGTCGATGGCGGGGAAGACGCGGCGCTCGGCGATGCGACGATCGAGTCGCAATTCCATGTTGCCTGTTCCCTTGAATTCTTCGAAGATGGCTTCGTCCATGCGGCTGTTGGTCTCAACGAGCGCTGTGGCCAAGATGGTGAGCGAGCCACCCTCTTCCACATTTCGCGCGGCACCAAAGAACTTCTTCGGTGGATAGAGAGCACCTGCGTCGATACCACCAGACATAATGCGGCCACTTGCAGGAGCAGCAAGGTTGTACGCGCGTGACAAACGCGTGATGCCGTCGAGGATGATGACAACGTCTTCACCCATCTCCACCATGCGCTTTGCTTTTTCAATCGTCATCTCGGCGATGTGCGTGTGCTCATCTGATGGACGATCGAATGTTGACGCAATAACTTCGCCGCGAACGGTGCGGCGCATGTCGGTGACTTCTTCTGGACGCTCGTCGATGAGGAGAACAATCAATTTCACTTCTGGGTTGTTCTTTTCAATCGACGAAGCAATGGACTTCATCACTGTTGTCTTGCCCGCTTTTGGTGGCGACACAATGAGTCCGCGCTGACCTTTACCAATTGGTGCGATGAGGTCGATGATGCGCGCAGTCATGTTGGTGGGATCACGTGGATCTTCCATGCGCAACTTGTGGTCGGGGAACAACGGAGTGAGATCTTCGAAACGTGGACGGCTCTTTGACTTCTCTGGGTCTTGACCATTCACTGAATGAATCTCCAACATTGCGGGATTCTTTTCGTTACGACCAGCCGGACGCGACATACCAGTGACATGGTCACCTTTGCGCAAACCGAATTGACGTGTGAGCTTCACGGGAATGTACGCATCGTTACGGGTTGGTTGGTAACCGCCAACACGCAAGAAGCCGTAGCCCTCGTCGCGAAGGTCGAGATAACCCTCTACCTTCACTGGGTCCATACTGATGGGCTCGTTCTGTTCGCCACCGACCTCGTAGCGGTCGTCACCTTGTGGGCCTTCATCGCGACCATTGCGTCCACGGCGACGGCGACGGCGACTATTGCGGCCGCCTTCTTCCCAATCGCCACCTTGTTGACCTTGTTGACGATTTTGGTTTTGGTTCTGATGGCGGTTTTGGTTTTGCTGACCCTGCCCTTGTTGGCGTGGTCCGCGGTCGCTGCGATCGTTGCGTTGGCCACCACCAGAGGTCTTCAGTTGGTCGAGACGACCTTCATGCTGAGCGAGTTCAATCTCCCACTCGGCAAGTGGTTCTCCATCGTCGCCGAGATACACAATCGGTTCGTTCGACGCTTTGGTTGATTCACCTGCGTCGCCATTGTTGTTACTACGTGGCGACCGATCGTTATTGCGTGGTTGGCGCGCCGGTGCCTCTTCTGCTTCGTCGGAGGCTTCTTCCGCTCGCGCGGGACGGCCAGCCTTCTTTGCAGGAGCTGGTGCTGCCCCAACGCCTGTCTTTTCCAGAATCTTTTCCACCAACGTGGCCTTTGAGGCACGTGCGGGGGCCTTCACACCGAGTGCTTCGGCGATGGCCATTAACTGGTCCTTGTCCTTGGATTCAAGTGCGGACTTCTCAAGGGCTTCTGCAGCCATGATTTCCTGCTTTCCTACGGCCTTTTCGTGACCGAATGAGAGATGTACGCGCAAACGCCGAAACGTGTGACGCACGGGGGAATCTCGACCCCCCTCTACGAGGGCGGGGAGAACTCGGACAACCGAGCGACCCTCACCTTAGCCTTCTCTCTGCGGAACCGCAACAACCGGCCACGGGATGAACCCCGCCGGGCGACGCTCCACCAACCACGTCGTCCATGCCGTCAGACCGACTGATTCAATAAGTGTTGTTTCTACCTTTATTGACACACCCTGCTGTCACACTGTCTCCACCGCACCAAAGGAGACTTTCTATGACAACGCCCATCGACCAACTCACACACATCCTCAGTATTTTTGTCAATCCTGATTTCTACGCATCGAACTACGAGTTTGACACCACCCGCAAGTCAAAAGACATTGTGGATTCGCTGCTTCTTTCACCAATTCCCGGTGTTGAACTAATTGATCCCATCAACTACTACGAAGAAGCTGAAAAGATCATCTCCAGCATTCACTCCCCCGAATACGTGTCTGCAGTGCGCACCGGAAAACCTCGCGCACTTGCACAGTCCTCATCATTCACGTGGGACAAGGACATCTACACCATGGCTCGCGCACACGTCGCAGGAATGGTGGCGGCAGCTATCTCTGCATTGATGACTGGTGGGCGCGTGGGAAGTCTCAGCTCTGGCATGCACCATGCATCGTTCGGAAGTGGTTCTGGTTTCTGCACGTTCAATGGTCTCGCAGCTGCGATCAAGGCAGCAATTGACACCGGCGTTCAACGGATCTTGTGTCTCGACTACGACGCACATGCGGGTGGAGGTACCTGGAACATCATGCAGAAGCTGTTCCCAGAGAGCGTGGTGCAAGTTGATGTCACCGTGTCGGCCTTCGACACATGGACCCCATCTGGCGATAGTCGATTAGACATCGTTGAACCCAGCGAGTATCGCGCAGCAATTGCTGAGTCACTGGACTACGCATCGTCGCTTTCTCCCTTTGACCTCGTCATTTACAACGCGGGTGTAGATATTCGAAACAGCGGCGTTAGCGAAGCAGATCTTCGTGCACGAGAGAAGATGGTGTCTGACTTCATTGGTGCAACCCCCGCAGTGTTTGGACTTGCAGGTGGCTACACCTGGGGTCGCTACAACATCGACGATGTTGTTGGTTGGCACCGACTCACAATCAACGAATGGGCTAAACCCCGCTAATCACTGGTTTGCTACCCTCTCCACTCGCTAGCGGCGTGCGGCGAGGGGAGAGCGGTTATGGCATCTGGACATCTTTTCGTAGTTGATTCTGATTTAAAGAAAATCAAGTGCGATGCATGGTTATTGCCGACGGACAGATCATTCAGCATTACCAGCATCTGGAATGAGTCAGTCGGTCTTGCAACGAAGGGCCGCTTAACGGGATTGTCATGGCCTAAAGAATCCCGCGTTCTCTACTTCGGCGAAGTTGACGGAACTGACATCTGGCTAGGTCGAATCGGAAATGAGGATGGCGATGAGAAAGTTTTCGCACAAGCCGCTGCCGACTTCATCAGAGAGGCCACCCAACGACTGTTCGCGGTTCGATCAAGTGCCCCACTTCACTGGGTTCCTCGGTTGGCAATCAACCACATCGGCACAGGAAGAGGAGGTGCCGCCTATAAGAAATGGAAGGCCATTAAGGAAGTCACAGCGCAGGTGAGATCTGAGTTGTCGGTTCTCGAGCGCCCAGTTGACGTCATTCAAGTCGCTCGTGGAGAAAAAGCTGAGGCGGCTGCTCAGAACATCAGAATGAAGGAAGCATTTGGTGATGTAGAGAATGACCCGTTCTGGCGCTTCTACCTAGACAACGAAGAGAAACATTCAATTGCGAACGAGTTATCTCGCGAGATGCGGAACTCTAACGTGGCGGTGTTCATGGGCGCAGGTGTTAGTGCCGGCGCAGGACTTTCCGACTGGAATTCTCTCCTTGAAGGTCTCAGGCAGAAGACCAACATTGATAAGCAATTATTTGATGAAGTTGCCGACAACAGAGACAAGGCACAAATCCTTAGAGACCATCTTGGAGACAAAGAGTTCAACACGGGATTGTCAGAATCTCTTTCAAGTTCCAAATTTTCACTGCAGCATGCACTCATTGCCTCGCTCCCTGTTGGAGAGTTCATCACCACAAACGTGGACACTCTCTTTGAATTGTCATGTGAATCGCAAAATCAACCAATGGCCGTGCTTCCCATTCTTGAGCAACCACAACTGGCAAACCGCTGGCTACTGAAAATTCATGGATCAACTGAAAATCTTGATTCACTGGTGTTTACAAGAAAGAACTACATCGACTTCTTTAAATCGAATAGAGCCTTACTTGGGGTGCTTCAAGCGTCATTACTCACACGACACATGCTGTTCGTCGGATATGGATTGAAAGATGACGATTTTCATGAACTACTTCATGAAGTGGAG
>JBIIJW010000058.1:0-7490 GCA_044233525.1 Ilumatobacteraceae bacterium
GTCGTCACCCGTACGTGGTGTTAAGTCCACGGCATCTCCTCGCGCGTTGCATTTTCTGCCAACTTCTTTCCACGTCGAATCACAAACACCGCATAGGCGATGATGGACGCAGCCGTGATGACCCAGCTACCAATGATGAAGCCTGCGTCTTCCATTAGCTCACCGCCTCGCTTTTGCGCGCCTCAATTGCGGCATCGAGTCCGCGGTCTGCCACGGTGTCTTCCAAATACAACGCACGCTGACGATGCAACAACAACCACACGAAAACAGCAGTGAATGTAACAAGACCCAAGAACAGCGAGAACAACATCAAGCCATCCATATGAACGTCGGTGCCACCTGTTGCAACGGTTGCTTCCTGGTGCAGCGATCGCCACAACCGCACACTGAAGTGCACGAGTGGAATCTCAAGAATTGCTAACAGCGCAAGCACAGCAGAACGACGTGCACGTTGTCGTTGTGTTCCGCCTAAGCGACGCACCGCAAGATAGCCGATGTATGTAATAAAGAGGAATGCTGTGCTGGTGAGACGTGCATCCCATACCCAGTAGGTGCCCCAACTGAGGCGACCCCACAAGCTTCCTGACACCAACGAGATAGCAACGAACAGCACGCCGATTTCGCCCGATGCGCCGGCCACGCGGTCCCACGCCAACGAGCGATTGCGCTTCGACAAATAAATGGCCGAACACACCGCCGTGAGAATGAATGCAATGTAGGCCACCCAAATTGACGGCACATGCACGTACATAATGCGAACCGAACTTCCCTGGTCGCGATCTTCGGCGGAAAAAAGAAGGCCGAACAACGCCAAGGACACGCACAACACCAGCGCCAGCGCACCCAGTCGGCGGGTGGCCGTTGTACCGGTGCCGCGTTGGGGGGTCACGGCTGAACTCACGTGGTCAATTCTTGCCTGTGCCGAGGGCGGGTGGAAATCAGGATGGGCATGTGTGACCTATTCGTCCACCAAAGGACCAAACGCCACCGACCCCACGGCGACGAACAGTACGGCGAACACCGCCAACAGCCCCACCCATGGCCAACCCTCTCCAATCGTGGCCCCACCACTGCCAAAAGCAGATTCAGTGGCTCGAGTGGCCCCAATGAGAACAGGCGCAACCACGGGCAATAGCAAAAGAGGTAACAAGGTTTCACGACCTCGCACGCCTGCCGCTAAGCCGCCATACAGGGTTCCAACTGCAGCCAGTCCCACCGTGGCCACCGCTACGGTGACCACTAATAAACCAAGTCCAGCGAGAGACATCTCCACGGTGTACAACACCACGGCAGTGAAGATGAGAAGCATCTCAAGAACCAATAACTGCACCGCGAGAGCAATCGACTTGCCCAAGAAAATTGCAACGGGATCAACACCGGCGACGCGTAGTGCATCAAGTGCACCATCGGCAGACTCCACAGCGAACGAACGTTGAATGACCACCAACATGGAGAACAACGTGGCCAGCCACACGAGTCCTGGCGCAACGCGTTGCAGAATGCCGTCGTTGTCGAGTGCGAAAGCAAACAACACCATCACAATGGCAGCAAATGGCGCTACTTGATTCATCAAGATGCGACTGTTCCATTCAATGCGCAAATCTTTTCTGGCAATTGAACGTGTGATGCGTGCGCGCGACGACTGTGTTGATGTGCGACTCATTGTGCACCACCGCCGTCAATGGTGATGATGCGCGTTGCAAGACCATGCGCGCGCTCACTCTCGTGACTTGCCAACATCACGGTTGCACCTGCACGAACCGCCGCGCGTAACAACTCATCCAACTCATCGCGCCCTGCAGCGTCAAGACCCGCATGTGGTTCGTCTAGCAACCACACTTCGGCACGACGAACAATGAGACTCGCTAAAGCAGTACGACGACGCTGACCCGCAGACAATTGCGCGCCCTTCACATCTGCCAATCGACCATCAATGCGCATGCGCGCCATGGCATCACGAACTTCATCGGTCGTTGCACCCACAGTGCTGGCCCAGAACTCCACGTTTTGTTTCACTGTGAGATCGAGATACAGACCGTTCTGGTGGCCAAGTAGCCCCACACGTGAACGAATGTCCTCTCTTTGTGTGGAGAGATCTTTCCCCAACACGGTGCCTGTGCCACGTTCAATGGGCAACAAACCAGCGCACACTCGAAGGACAGACGTCTTGCCGGCACCATTTGGCCCTTGCAACAACACGATGTCACCACGCTGCACCGAGAGACTCACACCAGCAAGAGCCGGAAAACCACCAAGCACGGCCACCACGTTGTTGAGCTCAATCACGTTGTCCATGCCTTCTTCACGCTAGTGAACCTCAGACAACGACAACAACGTGCCAGTAGGGTCATATGCGTGACGGAGGCTGAAATCACAACAAAACAGCGCACGACTCGTCGCTTTGACACGATTCTTGGCGCAGTCGGCAGAGCTCTCATTGCCGCAGGTGTTCTCATGTTGTTGTTTGTTGGCTACCAGTTGTGGGGCACGGGCCTATCGGAACAACGTGCACAGGCAGACTTGAAACGAACATTCAGTTCGCAGCTACCCGCTATCCCTTCTTATGGTGATCCCGTCACTCGCATTGAGATTCCAAAGATTGGTGTCAACAAGATTGTGGTGGCGGGGGTTGACTTCAAAGCGCTGGAAAAAGGCCCAGGGCTTTTTGATGGTTCGCCTCTTCCAGGCCAAGTGGGAAATGTTGCCATTGCTGGACATCGCACGTCGTACGGAGCACCGTTTGGTCGTCTCAATGAACTCACCCTCGGCGACAAAATCATTCTGACTCGCGATAAGTCAACCTTCACCTACATCGTTTCTGAGAAACCGTTCATTGTGTTGCCATCCCAAACAGAAGTGGTGAAGACCTTTGATACAAAAACGTCGCAGCTCACCTTGGTCACCTGCCATCCAAAGTGGACATCTGCGAAACGCATGATCGTAAAGGCGAAGCTGGAATCCACCATCACGCCACAACCCGCCACCGTGTTCTCGCCTGCAACGGTGGACGTTGTTGGTGACTTCAACGCAGGATGGTTCCGGGAGCCAAGTGCAATTCCAGGGGCACTCGCGCTTGCAGCAGTTCTTTCGTTGATGGCACTCGTGGCAATGCGATTGGTGAAGCGTGGCCGATCTGCGTGGGTGGTGTATCCCGTCACATCTGTGGTGTTTTTGCCTGCGCTCTTCGTGTTCTTTGGCTTCCTCACGCGCCTCTTGCCCGCAAATATCTAGTCGATAGTAGGAGCAATCCCTACAGCCCCTACCCTTTTCACCATGACCTCCCCAGCACATGATCCGGTGCGAGCACGACGCCAACGCATTGCTCATCTCAACTTGTTGGCTAATCGCATTGGTTACTTGTTGTGGGCTTTTGCAATTGCATGTTTCGTTATGGCGTTTGCTTTCGGCTTCAAGGGCCCACTCGTTACCGCTGTTGTTGTGTTGCTCGTGGCTGGTTCCATTCTTCTCGCGCCGTCCATCATCATCGGATATGCAGTGAAAGCCGCCGAGCGAGACGACAGAGAAAAAGGTCTCTGAGAAATGTCTCAAGTTGATCGTCGCCATCAAATATTGGAAGTGTCACTCACGGCATTTTCCTCGCGCGGCTATCACAACACATCAATGAACGACATTGCCGATGCGATGTCACTCACGAAGCCCGTGTTGTACCAATACTTCGATTCGAAACGATCCCTGTACTTAGAGCTGTTGCACCACGTGGGCGCACAACTTCTCGACGAGGTCACCGCTGCCGTGAAGGGAAGCTCCGATCCGCGCGAACAAACAGAACGCGGAATGATTGCCTACTTCACATGGGTTGCTACTCACCGTGAAGCATTTGCTTTGCTATTTGAAAGCTCTGAACGTGTTGATGAAGAATTCGCCGACATTGTCAGCGAATTTGAAGATGGTGCAGCCAAGGCCATCTTGCCGTTTATTGCCGTTGATGCATCGGAAGACAACCTTTATACGTTTGCCATTGGCTTAGTGGGAATGGCAGAAGCTGTCAGCCGACAAGTCATTAAACATGGTCGCGAGTTTCAACCAACAGAGTTGGGCCGCGCAGTTGCTGGATTGGCGTGGGCGGGATTGCGCTCTCTTGGTCAATCGCGTAGCGACCAACCGCGATAACCCTCTACAAATCCAACGCGCTGTAGTACCTGTACTGCAGGATGATCTGGCGACACCGATTCACCATCAATTTTTCGCACTTCAGCTCCGCGACGACGGCCATCTTTCACCAGTGACACCAACGCATCTCCCCACGACGTATCCACGGTGTAGTTGGGGAATGTCACGAGTGAATACGAACGTGCATCGAACCACACAAGAGGTTCACCATTCGACAACACAACAACAGCACCAGCACTTCGAGTGGGCCGACCAGTCGTGAGTGGCCATGGCAATGTTGCGCCGTATGGCTGGGCGGGGTCTGTTGCTGCCACCACAAATGGTGCAGGTGCATCATCTGGATGAAGATCAATATCAATGGGGGTTCGTGCATCGCGCAATCGGTCGACCGCACCGGGAATGGCAAATTGTGCTGCACCCAAACCATCAACGAAATAGCCACGTCGTGTTTGGCCTCTTTCTTCCATGGTCTTCAATACGCCATAGACACCAGCGAAACCGCCCACTGCATTTTCGGCCAGTACTGCTTCGCGCGTGACAACACCATGGCGTTCCAACATTTGTAAGGCGAACGCATGCGCAGCCTCTGTTGCGGTGGGAGTTGGCTGCAACAACGGCTTCACCAAACTCCATCGACCTGCACCTGTTGGTGGACCAATGTGATTCAATCTGCCGGGTCGAGGACGCGACGAGCGACCAACTGTGCGCGGCGCAGTACGCGATGACGATGCTTTCCCACCGGCGATCATGGCCCGCAACGGCGCAAATGTGTCGTTCGTGACCTCGCCAGCCCACACCAAATCCCACAACGCCGCCAACACTTCTGCATCGGTAGCTTGCGGTGCAGCAGCACGAAGTTGAGAAAAGAACACTGCGCCACGAGTTTCTAATGCGAGCCGCAATGCAACATGAATGTCGCCTTGTGGTGGCTCTGGCCATTCAATAGCGGGGGCAAGAAGAGACAACTGATCTGCAAAGAACAAACGAATGCGGCCATCGCTTGCACCCAATGCACCAGCTCCCACCCACACAATCTCGCCTGCTGCGCACAACTCATCTAAATCACTGATCTTGTAACCACGAACACGCAAGGGCAAGATGTCGCTTTCAAGAGACGACGCAACAAGTGCTGCGCCCTGTAACACCGCAAGCGCCGACACCAACGCTTCTTGTCCGCGTTGTGGAGATGAAAGACCGTGCCACGCAGGAAGAAAACGAGCCAGAGACGATTGCTCGACTGGCTCTACTTCTTTGCGTAATGCCGCCAGTGATCGACGACGCAATTGACGCAGCACATCGGCATCACACCATTCACGCTCTGATCCTGTGGGGCGGAATTCGCCACGCACCATGCGGCCCTCTGCTTCAAGGCGTTCACACACGGCAGCAATGCGTTCCACCGTGGTGCCGAAATGAACAGCGGCATCATGTGAGAGAAACGGCCCATGTGTATGGGCGTATCGAGCCACCAGATGTAGAAGTGGTTGCTGCACAGGGTCTGTAAAAGCAGCAGGTAGGCCAAGTGGTAATGCACATCCAAGCGCATCGCGATACAACGCAGCATCTTCAGCTGCAATGAATCGCTCGTCTCCCGCGACCACCACTGAAATCACACGGCGGTCTCGCACAAGTTCGTCTAACCACTCGCTACAGGGTCCATCGGTGCGTTGTGCAAGACCTTCTCGAGACACATCGCCAATACGACGCAAGACATCGTGTACTTCATCGCGACTCTTGGCACGACGATGACCCACCAAACATTGCACTTCAAGTTCTAGATCGGCAAGGACTCCTGCATCAAGCAGTTCACGCAACTCTTCGGCACCCAACAATGAATTCAGAAGGTCACGATCGAGAGATAACGCTGCGGCACGGCGTTCTGCCAATGGCGCATCGCCCTCATACATATATGAGGCAATCCAGTTAAAGGACAGGCTTTGTGCGAATGGTGATGCCTTTTGCGTATCGACATTGACGACACGAATAGAACGTGAGCGCACCTTCGACAACACATCACATAGTGCTGGCACGTCAAACACGTCTTGCAGGCACTCACGGCTGGTCTCTAACAGAATGGGGAATGTGGGGTATTTGGCCGCCACACTCAATAGATCTGCTGCACGTTGGCGTTGTTGCCACAACGGTGTGCGCTGATCTGGCCTGCGGCGAGGCAGCAACAAAGCACGTGCGGCACATTCACGGAATCGCGCAGCAAACAAACTGGACGATGGCAACGTGTTGACCACAATGTCTCGCACATCGTCGGGGTCCATGATGATGTCGTCGGGCGAAATAGAATCCACAGATTCAGGCAGACGCAACACAATGCCGTCGTCGCCCCACATGATTTCCACTTTCATGTCTAAGCGTTGTTCAAGACGTTGTTCGATAGCCATGGCCCACGGCGCATGAACCGGAGTGCCAAAAGGTGAGTGAATACACACACGCCAGTCACCAATTTCATCGCGGAAACGTTCCATGACGATGGTGGTGTCGTCTGGCACGACGCCCGTTGCTTCGGCTTGTTCAGCCAAGTACATCACCACGTTGTTGGCTGCGAATGCATCGAGCTGGTGATGCTGCATGAGTTTTGCAACTGCAGCATCGTCATCGAGCGAGCGAATATCGCGAATGAAATCGCCAAGTGCTCTGCCCAACTCCACGGGACGACCTAACGAATCGCCTCGCCAGAACGGCATTTTCCCTGGCTGACCCGGTGCTGGAGTGACAACAACGCGTTCAAACGTGATGTCTTCAATACGCCACGTACTGGCACCCAACAGGAATGTTTCGCCGGGTCGTGATTCGTACACCATTTCTTCGTCTAATTCGCCAACACGAGTGCCATCGGGCAAGAACACACCGAACAACCCGCGATCGGGAATGGTGCCGCCGTTAGTAACTGCGAGTCGTTGTGCACCATCGCGTGCACGCAATGTGCCAGTAACGCGATCCCACACCACACGTGGTCGAAGTTCGGAGAACTCTTCACTGGGATAACGACCCGACAATAAATCGAGAACATTGGTGAGCACTGAATCGTCTAGTTCTGCATACGCAGCGCAACGACGCACCATTTGTGCAACGGCATCAACTGTTGTTTCGCCAGTGATGGCAACATGCGCCACGATGTGTTGTGCAAGAACATCTAACGGTTGGCGCAAGTAGCGCGTTGTTTCAATCTTGCCGTCCAACATGTGGCGCGTGACAACAGCTGTTTCCAACAAGTCGTGTCGATGCTTGGGATAGATGGTGCCAATACTTGGTTCGCCCACGCTGTGACCCGCACGACCAATGCGCTGCAATCCGCGGCTGACAGCACCTGGAGATTCCACTTGAATCACCAAATCAACAGCGCC
>JBIIJW010000047.1:0-8219 GCA_044233525.1 Ilumatobacteraceae bacterium
GCCACCAGCGGTAGAACCTTGTGGAGTAGAAATTGTGCCGCCATCAATAAAAGTTTGAGAAATCGGTTGACCTGCGCTTGGTGTCACCGTTACCGACAGATTCGTAACAAACGGACGGCCAGCCACACCACCAGTTACGTCGCCCCATAACCCTGCATAATCTTGAGCTGTCGCGACACGGTCGACGCTGGCTTGATCGTTGACGCCATCGTCTTGATTTTGCGGATACGCCGCGTGAAGGACGGGTCGTGCCACCCCTAAGGGCAACAGGGCCAATGCAATGACTACAGATATACGGACCGGTCGCTTCATGATTCCCCCATCAGCACGTGCCTATCAACGGTGACAATAGCGCAATCAAAAAACCAGAAGGCCAGTCCCCTGGGAGAGGAACTGGCCTTCACTCGAGTGGCAACTCGATTGGCTGCGTCGCCACAGCGACAACTACTTAATCGAGTTCGATGGGCTCTTCGTCTTGATCGGAGAACTCTGCCTCGACCTCACCGTTCAAGCCGGCAAGATTGCGGATCTTCTGCTCCATGTCCACCATGAGTTCTGGGTGTTCACGCAAGAAGTTCTTTGCATTCTCGCGACCCTGACCCAGCTGTTCACCCTCGTAGGTGAACCATGCGCCCGACTTTTTAGCGATGGCCATTTCAACTGCTAGGTCTAGCAATGCGCCTTCGCGACTAATGCCTTGGCCGTACATGATGTCGAATTCGGCCTGACGGAACGGTGGTGCAACTTTGTTCTTCACCACTTTCACGCGAGTGCGTGATCCGGTGACTTCAGCGCCGTCCTTGATGGCTTCAATACGACGAATGTCAAGACGAACTGATGAATAGAACTTCAATGCACGCCCACCAGGTGTTGTTTCTGGAGAACCAAACATGACGCCGATCTTTTCGCGCAGCTGGTTGATGAAAATACAAATGGTGTTTGACTTATTGAGGTTTGCCGTGAGTTTGCGCAATGCCTGGCTCATGAGGCGAGCTTGCAAACCGACATGACTGTCACCCATGTCGCCTTCAATTTCTGCACGTGGTGTTAGTGCAGCAACGGAGTCGATCACGATGACGTCGAGAGCGCCGGAGCGAATGAGCATGTCGGCAATTTCGAGTGCCTGTTCACCAGTGTCTGGCTGTGAGATGAGCAGTTGATCGATGTCGACACCGATGGCCTTTGCATAGACAGGGTCCATTGCATGTTCTGCGTCGACGTAGGCACAGATGCCACCGTTGCGCTGTGCTTCTGCAACAACATGCATTGCCAGCGTGGACTTACCAGAGGATTCTGGACCGTAGATTTCCACAACGCGGCCACGTGGCAGACCACCCACGCCGAGTGCGAGGTCGAGTGGCAATGCACCCGTGGGGATGGCTTCGATTGCCATGGAGCCCTTCTCGCCCATCCGCATGATGGAGCCTTTTCCGTATTGCTTGTCGATTTGGGCGAGGGCCGCGTCTAGTGCCTTGTCGCGTTCTGGGCTTGGTGTTGTCATGGTGTGTGCCTTTCGGTTTTCCCGCTCTGGGTTTCCCAGACCATCTGGGAAGAGCGGACTGTACGCAATGGGTGTGTTCGAACAACAACACTGTAACTACGAACACCTGTTCGGTCAAGCATTGTTTCGTGCTCCGATGTGCACTCGGCATGCCATGGGGTGGAAATTCCCCAAACCCCTATAAAAGAAGGGTTAGCGAGCCTTTTCAGCCAGCCAGGCCTCGGCCTTCGCCAGGTCTTCCTCGGACGGAGCCCGGATAAACAGGTCGACCCCTTGCCACACCGTGTAGGTCAAGGGATACGTGATGATGGGCAAACACACCGCCAGAACTCCGGCCACGAGCAACAGTGGCACCAGTTCGACGCCGATAATCACCGACAACACCAGCCACATGATGATGGTTCCAAAAGTAATGAAAACACCCATGGTGGCCGCGCCTAGTTCATACCCTTCGTAGCCACGTTCCCAGTTGATGCCACATGTCTGACAATGATCAGCTTTTTTGTACCACGACGTAAAGAACGAACCTTTACCACCGCACCATGCACACCGACGGAACAACCCGCGGAGCAACATTTTTATGAGTGATGGTCGCGGATGATCATGCAATGAGCTCATGAACAAATTCTCCAAAAACAGATGCGTATCGGAGTGCCTCTTCCTCCGAATGCATGACTGAGATTAGCCATTGTTCATCTAAACCTGGTGGAAGCAAGATGCCTCGGTTCACACCATGAATCCACTGCGCAAAAGCAACATCAAAATCCGTGGACTTGTAATCGCGATAATTACGAATGGGCTCTTGCGCCCAGGTAATGCATCCTTTTGCACCGAATTGCACCGTATGCGCGGGGATTCCTGCGCTTGCAATGATGTCGTCACATGCAGCGATGAGTTGGGCATTGCGCGCAACGGTTGCATTCGTGACTTCCGGAGTACACACCTGTGACAACACCGCCACAGCTGCCGCCATCACAAGTGGATTGCCGTTGTAGGTACCCATGTGCACCACGCGGCCATTACTGATGTGCGACATGCATTCTTCGGTTCCACCGAATGCACCAAGTGGAAGTCCGCCACCGATGCTCTTTGCAAGACACACCAAGTCTGGAACAACACCAAGAACTCCTGTTGCACCACCCCACCCTGCTGTGATGCCAGTTTTCACTTCATCAAAAATCAACATGGTTCCGTGTTCGCGAGTGATGCGACGCACATCTTCGAGATAACCGATTTGCGGCATGCAGATACCAATGTTTTCCATCACTGGTTCAACAATGAATGCAGCAACATCGTTGCCGGCTAACGCTTCTTCAAGTGCTTGCGCATCGTTGTACGGAATGACAATGGTGTCTGCGATTGCAGAACGCGCCACACCAGCCGTGGACGGAACAGAGTGCGGATGGTCTGCCGGTCCGGCAGCATCGATTGGCGGCTTCATTGACACCATGACGGTGTCGTGGTGGCCGTGATAACCGCCTTCAACTTTGACAATCTTGTCGCGACCAGTTGCACCGCGTGCAACACGAATGGCATCCATTGTTGCTTCAGTTCCCGAGTTCGTGAAGCGCCACAAAGGAAGTCCAAAACGAGCAGCCAACAACTCGCCAACGTCGGCAGTGATTTCTGCAGGCGTCACATAGAGAGTTCCGTCGTTTAATTGACGCTCAATTGCGGCGCGAACCATTGGGTTCACATGACCTGCAAACAACGCACCAAAACCCATGTTGTAGTCAACGTATTCATTCCCGTCGACATCAATCATGCGCGCTCCGGCTGCATGACGCACCACCACTGGATGCGGGTCGTAGTACTGAAGACTGGATGGAACACCGAGAGGGAGCACCTGTTTCGCCCTCGCGGTTGCCGCTTGAGATCCAGTGGTTCTCTCGGCATATTTTTGCAGCTCTCGCCGCGTGATTTCTTTGGCTCTGTCTGCCAAATTTTGGTGCAACGTACGATTCGTTGCTGACATGGATAACACCCCGCTTAACGGTTTCATGTCATGCTACCTGAGTTCGGCAAGAGCCCGCTGACGAAGAAGTGAACGACGCGCATGGTTGGGAGATTCGGTGATGCGTGGCAGACTGAACACCCACATGGTGGTCGTAGCTCAGCCCGGTTAGAGCGCTAGGTTGTGGCCCTAGAGGTCGGGGGTTCAAGTCCCCTCGATCACCCCATTCGTGAGCCGGCACCGAGAAATCGGTGCCGGTGACACGAGTTTTCTCATTGCTTTGGTGGACACCCATGCCTATCGCATAGAGTGACAAAGCACATATTGCGCCTTTAGCTCAGTTGGTAGAGCAACGGACTCTTAATCCGCAGGTCCTGGGTTCGAGCCCCAGAGGGCGCACCAATTCATCATCTCTTCGTCAATCGGTTTGCATCGATTCCAAACGATGGGACTCAGCTAGTCGTTTGAGTATCAACACGAAACCAAGTCATTACTGCTTCACACAGAAGTAGGGTCAGAAGATGAAGAAAATCATTGCTTTCGTTTTGTTCGTATGTTTTGCAACAGGCGGCGTTAGTTCGAACGCATCTGCTTCAACTCCGACCAAGAGATTTCCTAATTGCTCATCACTCAACAAGACTTATCCGAATGGTGTAGCTCGTTCCAGAGCAGCGGTTAAGTCAACGGGAGCGAAAGTGTCTCGTAAGGTTTACGACGCGAATAAGCGCTTAGACCGAGACAAAGATGGAATCGTTTGCGAGAAAGCCAATGTCGCTGCCGCACCCGGAAGTTTTGGGTCAGGAACGAAGATCGTTGGCGGCGGAATTCCAGCTGGGCGATACATCACAACTACTGCCAGTTCTTGTTATTGGGCGCGATTGTCCGGGTTCGGCGGAACACTCGATGACATCATCGCGAACGACAACCCCAGCGGGTCACATGTCATCGTTGACATTCTTCCGTCCGACAAAGGCTTTGATTCTTCTCGATGCGGTACATGGAAACCGTTCGTCCCAACTCCTCCAACCACATTTGGAGAAGGCGTATTTGCTATCGGGAGCGAGATGTCTGCCGGAACTTGGACCGCTACGTTCACAACGTCTTGTTATTGGGCACGATTGTCTGGGTTCGGCGGAACACTCGATGAAATCATCGCGAACGACAACCCCACTAGTTCTGCAGTCGTGACAATTCTTCCAACCGATGTTGGATTTGAGTCCAGTCGTTGTGGAACTTGGACAAAAGTCGGATAGTGATATTTGCGTAACCGAGTTAACTATGGCCGTTCTTGAAGTTGAAACTTTTTCGCTAGTTGCCGGCACTGATGCCAGCGCCTTTCGTTCGCTCGATGAGGCCATGCAGGAATGGTGCTACCTCAACCGACCGGGTCTTGCTCGGCGTACAACTGCACTCAGCCAAGACGGCACCTACATCGTTGTCACGCTGTTTGGTGACGCATCTGAATCAAACGCTGCGTACTTCAAAAACAATGACGCCGTCGTTGTTGCATGGAGCGCAGCAATTAACGAATCAACACGTTCGCTCAACGTGTACTCGCTGTTATAGCTACTGCTGCACCAGCGTGATGGAGTTGCCTTCGGGGTCTTCAATTCCAGCAATCGACGCCCCACCAGGAATATCGAACCGGTCAGATGTGACTTTGCCCCCAAGTTCCACTGCTTGAAGACGCGATGCTTCGAGATCTTTCACCTGAATAAAGAGCGTGACCCCAGGTTTGTCACCTGTGCGCATGTGGCCGCCAATTCCATTTTCTGGACCACCGATACCAGTTGGAATTTGCTTGATGAACCCATCGCCAATGTCCCAGTTGAATAACTCTCGATAGAACACTGATAACGCATCTGCGTCTCGTGCTTGTATTTCGAAATAAACAACGGGACGTGCCCAGTCATTGTCCATTGTGCATCTCTCCTATCGACTGAATGCAGCCACGACTTCGACGTGATGAGTTTCAGGGAAGATATCTAGTACTTCCACTTCACCAATCTCGTATCCCGCATTGACCAGCAATCGAGCATCGCGTGCGCCCGCAACAGGGTCGCAACTCACCAAAATCACTGTGGGCGCACCAGTGTCTATCACCGCAGCCGCACCGTGCTTTCCAAGCCCATGACGCGACGGATCGGCGATAACAACATCTGCTTCAGCCGACTCCCAGTTATCCATGTTGGCCTGCTCAATGACTGCGGCACAATCAGCCAAGTTACGAACAGCATCACGACAGGCGGACTCTGACGACTCCACCAATAACAACTCATCAAATCGATCTGAGAACGCAAGACTGAAAAGCCCCACACCGCCGTAGGCGTCACACAATAAACCACCTTCAATGCCCAGAGTGTCCAGACGTCGCGATACCGAATCAATAATCAACTCAGCGGCCTCTGGTGATGACTGAAAAAACGAACCCATGGAGACTTTGAATGTGTGCTCTCCAACGCGTTCTGTAATGGTGCTTCGCTCACCCGTCTTTAAACCGGCTGGCAACGTGCGTGCAAGTTTCCCGTCGTGGGCCCACACCCCAATGTCTCCTGTGCGCGCTCCAACCCGAATGGTGACTTCGCCCGCGCCATCTACTACTGGCGAGGCGATGAAATCATTAATGAGTGAATGAGACACGCCGCATGTTGACACTGGGACGATGTCGTGCGATTCGTATGCACGAAAGCCAAGTGTTCCGTCTGGCGTGCTCACCATTCGAACCGTTGTGCGCCGCGCATCTTCCGTCAGACGACGCAACTGCGGTTCAACATCCAACTTTGCTGTGCGGGCATACGCCTCTTTCACGATGGCAAGTTTGGCTTGACCCTGAATGCGCCGCTCGATGTGTTGCCAGTTACAGCCGCCACAACCTTGCGCAACATGGGGGCATGGTGGAAGACGACGATGCGACGAGGGTTCGGTAATAGACAGCAGAGTTCCGCGACCAAAGTCTGAACGTGATTCAGAGAGAGAGATCTCAACCGTCTCATCAGCAAGTACGCCAGGAACAAAGACAACCCGACCGTCGTCCATGCGAGCGAGACCATCGCCGCCCGCAACAAGTTTTTCAATGTGGACAGAATGGCGAGAAGTCACCGTGTCAGCGTAGGGCACTTCCTTCCATACGCTCGGGACTCATGGGCTCATCGTTGAGTAGGGTGAAGGACGTGACACTGCCTATTCAGATTGCGCCCTCCGTTCTTCCCGCAGACTTCTCCAAATTTGGCGAAGAAATTGCCGCACTCGATGAAGCAGGCGTCGACATCATTCAATTCGATGTCATGGACGGACAGTTTGTCCCCAATCTCACTTTCGGACCCGATGTCATTGCGTCAGTTCGCCCGTACACGAAGAAACCGTTTGAAGCGCATCTCATGGTGCACACACCAGATGTCATGGCGCAGCGCTACGTAGAAGCGGGGTGCCAACGACTCATTGTTCATGCAGAGGCCTGCACTCATTTGCATCGCACGCTTGAAAACATTCGCTCACTCGGAGCAACCGCTGCTGTCGCCTTAAACCCGCATACCCCTGCCAACACCGTGGAACATGTTCTCGACTTGGTGGACATGATTCTGGTGATGACCGTGAACCCTGGTTTCGGTGGGCAGAGCTACATCGCCACGATGGAGCCAAAAATTCGCGAAGTACGCAACATGATTTCTGCTCGAGGTCTTGGAGACACCGTTCATCTGGAAGTGGACGGCGGGATCTCGCCATCAACAATTGCAGGAGCAGCGCGTGCAGGCGCCAATGTATTGATTGCTGGAAGCGCGTTGTACCGCGATCCACTTGGCTTAGCTCATGCTGTCACCGAATTGCGCGCACTTGCCACTGCGGCCTTTACCGCCTAAGCCCACGACGGAACCACACAGCCGCAAACAACGCGCACAGAACGAGCGCTGGCGGAAGCACCAGCGCAGCAACAAGTCTCCACGGTTGTTCAAACAACTTGTCCAACATGCCCGTCGGAATTGATGTTCCAACTCCGGCTGATCTCGAAGAGTAGAAGTCAACCGAAGTGTGACACTGTCTTGGGCTACTCCAACGAGATAGGCCTGACCCACTTCCAAATACTTTGCATCACTTCCATAGCGAACGCTCACTTCATTATTTGAGGCGTATCCATCAAGCGAACCAGCACGCAACTGCTGCACTGCAAAAACAGCACTCACTGTGTCCAACGACGTGACTGTTCCTTTGAAAACAGCTTGCGCCACGGGAGGAAGCGCACAACCCTCGGGCACTGTTGTTGCCGCCACAGGAAGAGTCGTTGTGGTTGTTGTTGTCGTGGTTGTGGCCACCGGATTCACACAACCAACAAGCGGAACGGTGGTGACTGTTGGATCAAGTGGCGCCGGTGGACACAACACTGGAACAGTGGTTGTTGTTGTCGTTGTCGACCCAGAGACGACAGTGGGTGAGGAAATGAGAAATGTTGCCACTGCAACAAACAAGATTCCACTGAGCCGGCGCACTTTCTCCACGCTAGTCATCTTGTATGCGTCACTTTCGTCGCAATCACAGCAATACTGAACAACATGGGATTTAATCCAACTCGCAAACGTGTTGCCCGTCGCACTGATATCTGGTTTGTCGTTGCCGCAATAACCGTTGCTTTTGCACTTGTTGCGTGGGCCTTCTTCGGCTGACATGCCTAGTCGACTCTGGGACGGCGAACTTCACGGCCCCATTGAAGTGCGTCGCGTTCAGCCCTATGAGGCCCGCAAGGACTATGTCTGCCCTGGCTGTCATCAAACA
>JBIIJW010000048.1:0-8079 GCA_044233525.1 Ilumatobacteraceae bacterium
TGTATTTCCTTCACCTCGGTAATCATGCGATCACCGAGTGCAATCAACGACTGCTTGTGTTCCTCTGAATGCTGTGCACCGTTCGACATGATGACTTCAACTTCTTCATCGGTGACGATGGAACGGCCATAGCTAACAAGTGGGAGTTCTTCGCGAATATCAGGGTCTGCAAACTTCCGAAGAAAGTCTGGTAATTCCATAATGTGTGTATCTGCGTCATACAGAATTCGATCGCCTGCGTATGTCATTGTGGCCCCCTATCGTGCGTATTTTGAAAGTTACCACCGCTGTCAAGTGCCACTCACAAGTCACCTCAGCGTAGGGTTCTGTTCACCAGTCTGGGGCAGACTACAGATATGCGAATTCTGGTAACTAACGACGATGGAATTGATTCTGTAGGGCTTCACGTACTGGCTCGCGCCATGAAGCCGTTCGGCGAAGTTGTCATTGCTGCCCCCGACCAGGAGTATTCAGGTGCCGGTGCGGCTATCGGTGCATTGCACATCATTCAGCCCGAAGTACATAAGCGTTCCATTGACGGTATCGATATCGCGTGGGCCGTTAGTGGACCACCGGCTCTCTGCGTCTTCTTTGCCCGACTCGGTCTCTACGGAGATCCGTTTGATCTCGTTGTATCGGGAATCAATCCGGGAGCAAATGTTGGAAGGTCCGTGTATCACTCCGGAACTATTGGTGCAGCCATCACTGCGCGCAACAGTGGCATCAGCGGAATTGCGGTCAGCCAAGCAGTCACTGGTTTCGGAGTAGAGGGCCAAGGTTGGGACGACGCAGTGAAAGGTCAGAAGTGGCACTCTGCAGCGGAAGTGGCCGCTTGCGTAGTAGACGCGTTTATTCAAAACAAGCCATCAGAACCAACAGTGATCAATCTCAATGTTCCGAATCTTGAGATCAGTGACATGAAAGGTTGGCGACGCACTGAAGTCGGTATGACAGTCCCACGCGCAATGGTGAACGCCAATCTTGAACCCAAAGAGGGATACAACGATTCCTATTACGTGCGTATGGAATATGGCGAAACGAACAAGATGGAAGATCACACCGACGGTGGAGCGGTTGAGAATGGCGAAGTATCCATCACGTATCTCAGCCGCATGGACGATGTTCCACATCACGGAACCGATGAAATCCATTCTGCACTGAGCAAGCTGACACAGAACTGAACACCCTCTACTCACGAGACTTTTGCGCGGCATCACTAATGTCGAGACATGACTGATTGGCTAGATCTCACTCGTCGTGCGTCGTTTGAATCGCACCGATTGATTGGCTGGATTTTTTGGGACCCCACGGCAAAAGAAAACCTTGCAGCACTAGGAGTGCCAGACGGTCTCGGCCACTACATCGTTAATCGTGGAGCACCACTGTGCCCTGCTGGTCCAGAAGTTCTTTTTGCGGCGTACTACACCATTCGGCGCGAGTTCGTCGCTTTTGCTTGGAACCACACAGCGCAACATGTCAGTGATTGGTACAGCGTCACGCGTGCTCGTGATGAAGCGGTGCTTGCTGGCCTACAACGACTATCTCCCGAAATTATTGAACCACTTGGTGAATTTGCGCACGATCTGTGGCGCACAGTTGATGAACTCCCAGCATCTGGTCGTGTTTTGTTCGCCGCCCATAAGTCATGGCCTCGACCAGAGCATGCAGCGCTCAGTGCGTGGAGTGCACTCAACACCATCCGAGAGTGGCGAGGCGACACGCACTTTGGAATTCTCGTCGCTGAAGATATTGATTTGGTTGAAGCAGGACTTCTTCATGACGCGTGGATGGGCTACCCGAAAGAGTGGATCCCACGCAGCCGTGGTGCCGATGATGACTCAATTTCTGAAGCATTATCGAACCTTTCGTCTCGCGGTTTTGTGACGAACGGAATTGTTAATGACGTAGGAGTTGCGTATCGCCAACAACTAGAAGACCGCACCGATGAACTCCATCAGCAAGCATGGAAATTCTTCGGCGAAGAGAACACGCGCGCATTGATCTCATTGCTTGAACCAGTGAGTGAACGATTTGTTGACGAGATCAATAAAACAGCAGGCGAAAATTGGATGCCTGCAGCACGACCTCGTCGGCGGTAAACACCAGCCTTATCAAACGCGATGAGGAAGGCCAACGCGCACAGACACTCCAGGCGAGAACAACACATGAGGTTCACCACGTGGCGCACTGAGACCGGCGGATGTAACCAGCGAGTCGTCAATGTCGAGAAGTGTTGCTGAATACAGAGGCCACTTCTCATGATCAACTGGTGCATATCGAAGTGCACCACGGAATCCTTTGCTGTACAGACCCCACCGAGCAGACAAAAAGACTGCGGTGTCACTCGGTTCCTCAATCTCGTCACCAATCAAAATTGAGATGTGGGTAGAAGAGGTAGATGGCCAACGACGCCGCACCGTGGTCTTCAAGACATCACCATCACGAAAATGTCGCGCCGAACCCCAACAGTAAGGCAACAAGTATGTCGTGCGAGCAACAAGTGCTGGTAAGAATCGATTGACATCAAGAGAGAAGAACCACACACCGGGCTTGCCATTACATCGCACATAGGTGCGGACATTCACTTCGGGGAAAGACCCAAGATACGGAACAGCCGGCAATCGTGGCAGTCCAATCTTGCGCATGGAGAACGGAATTAATCCCACCCAGGCAGAGCCATCATGAACGTCGACTTCCACTCCAGATGGCAATAAAGCTTGCACTTCCTCCACCGGGTAGCGCCAATGCACATAGGCCAAGTCACGCCATTGC
Organism: Ilumatobacteraceae bacterium; assembly: GCA_044233525.1. Taxonomy (GTDB): domain Bacteria; phylum Actinomycetota; class Acidimicrobiia; order Acidimicrobiales; family Ilumatobacteraceae; genus UBA2093. The sequence goes on from JBIIJW010000048.1 coordinate 2,773, forward strand.
TGCACCATCACTGCTCGCGTCACGGGGTTCGGGCAAGTGTCCATCACACGTCACACGCTACGACAGTGAATTTCAGTCTCAACCATGTGTGACGTAGGTACCGTCTGTGTGGCAATGCGTCGCCTTCTTCCTACTGTCATCGCACTTGTGATTGCCGTTGTTTTCAGCGTCTACCAGCGTGACGTCCTTGGCGATATCTTCTCTCGACTCACAGACATCCATCCGCTGGGTTATCTTCCTCTAGCTGCTGCTGGATTGGTCATGATTGTCGCACGAGCAACATTTCTGCGTTCGTGTTCACCTGGGGTAACACTGAAAAACGCAATCACGGCAGACCAGTCTGCACTGGCAGCTGGATACGGAATTGCACTTGGTGGTGGCGCAGTTGGTACAGCACTTCGTATCCACATGTTCACTCGATGGGGTCTTCCATCACAGCGAATCGGGGCGTCAATTGTTGCAACTGCAGTTGTCCCATCGTTCACAACATGGGGACTTCCAATTATCACCCTCTTCCCTCTTATTTTGAAGGGCGAAGCAGACAACATCGAACAAGTTGTCTTTTTTACAGCGATCACGCTCGTCATTGTTTCTCTTGTGTTTTGGGCGTGTGCATTACGCAGTGAATTTCTCTTCACGCTCACTGGACGAATTGGTGCAACACTTCAAAAACTCGCCATTCGACGGCTCCCGCAGCGACTACACAGAGTGCGACAATCAATAGCACTGGCTAATCCACGATTTTTTAGCGCAGAACTACGAAAGAGCATCATTACCTTGCTTCGTCAACGTGGTTTTCACATCTTCGGCTCATCTGCTCTCACACTGACAGCAGCCTTTTTCTGTCTGTGGACCTCGGCCACTCTCTTTGGTGCAGAAAATCTTTCGCTGTACGAGATGCTCGTTGCATTCTCATTGGTACGAGTACTCATTGCAGTGTCCCCCATCCCTGGCGCAGCAGGAATCGCCGAACTGGGCCTGATTGCGCTTCTAGAACGAAGTGGCGTGTCGGCACTAGACGCAACTGGAACAACACTTTTGTACCGATTTGTCACGTGGTTCATGCCCATCGTTGTCGGTACGGTTCTATGGTGGCGATACACACACTCACCGAAAGAGTCACAAAATGGCCAGATACATCACAACAGTTCCCAGCACGAAGACTCCGGAAGAGGCATTCCTCTACATGGCTGACCTGAGAAATTTTGCTCAGTGGGATCGCAACATCATCAAAGTAGAGCAAATCAATGGCGACGGCCCTGGAATCAATACCGTGTTTGACATCACCGTTCGAGGGTTAAGTGGAAGACCGTCCGTCTTGAGATACAAGACAATTGAGTTTGAATCACCACACAACATTTTGGTCAAAGGTCGAAATTCAATTTTCACCTCAATAGACCGTGTCACGGTCACTCCAACATCAACAGGTTGCGATGTCACCTACGACGCAATCCTCACTGCCAACTGGATTGTTGCGCCAATGAATCTTTTTCTTGGTGCAGTTTTCAACAAGGTGGGAGCGTCTGCCACAAAGGGCTTGCGAAAAGTTCTCGCGTAATTGTTACGGGCAACCTAGCCCGTGCAGTGTGGCGCATTCCCTGCACAACCACGCTTTTCCATCTGTGGTGCTCCAAGCAGTTGCGAGATGAGAACCACAAGACATGCAGTCATGCTGTTCCTTTAGTTCAGGTCGGACTTCAAACTTCGGGGCTTCGTCTTGAGTGTCCATGCGACAGATGCTATTCAACAAAATGCTGCATGAGATGTTTTGCGATTGCTCTTAAGTGAATTTCATCTCGGGCAACAGCAGCCACATAACGATCTGGGCGAACGACAACGGCGTACGCATCTTGTACCGATTCTGGAGCTACCACCACATGTGCCTGGAGTTTTTCAAACTCAGGAGGTATCTCGATGTTGTGCGATGTCACCACGACAAACGATGCGCAGTTTTTTCTCACTCCTGCAGATACCTCAGGGTGGTACCAAAACTGATGCCCCACTCGTGGGTCGCTGCCGACGACAATTCCTGATTCTAAAAACGGGCTGGGGCGCGTGCCGCCATATCCGCTTTCAACGTCAACACCGTGACTCACACGGCCACCAAGTTGGTCAATAAGACGACCCATGTCAACTGCATGAGCAATCGTGCTTCGTACATGCGGTGCACGCTCTTGCGTGTATGTATCCAGAATCTTCTCATGAGCCAAACCGCGCGAAATGAAAGACAATTTCCATGCCAGGTTCAACGCATCCCGCATTCCAGAGTTAAGTCCCTGGCCAGCAAACGGTGGGGTTTGGTGAGCCGAGTCGCCGGCAAGAAAAACGTTCCCCTTGCGCATCTCTGGAGCTACAACTGCATGAAAGCGATACACAGCGCTTCGCACTAGTCGAGCGGTATCTGGGGAAATCATCCCTTGAAGCAAAGTCCACAGACCGCTCTCGGTGTTGAGTTGCTGAGCATCTTCGTTTTCTTGTATTTGAAACTCCCAACGACGAAAACGTCTCACGCCTTTTACAAACGTGAACGGTCTATCCGCGTGGCAATACTGACGAACGCCAATTGGGAGATCTACCTCTGCACCTTCAAACAATTCGGCATCGACTACTAACCACTCTTGGTCAAATTTCAAGTCTTCTAATGCGAGTCCAATCGTTTTGCGAGTCCAACTGCTTGCGCCATCACACCCGATGTACCAACGAGACTGAAGTATCTCGGCATTATCCAATGTTGTAACAACCGATGAGCCCTGATCTTCTAGCGCAACAGCTGTTTGCCCCCACTTCACAGTCGCACCGCGGCGTTCAGCTTCTGCTCTCAACATGGTGTCTAACTCAGGTTGATAGTGAGTGATGACGGGCGGTACACCTTGCAACCCGACGGGGGGAAGATCTGCACCAATCACAACTTCGTTGTTTGGTCCAACAAAATCACCTCGCTCAAGGGGTTCTGTGTTTTGTCGTAACCATTCGCCCATTCCATGGTCATGAAAGGCGCGCTGAATCTCGTCATCCATCACAATGGCGCGCGGAAGCTGATACGGCAATCGATCACGGTCGACCACCACATTTGATACGCCCATGTCGGACAGGACAATCGACAAAAAGCAACCAACTGGTCCGCCGCCCAAAATGGTGACGTCGTACATTATTGCTCCACTAACTCCGTCAGGATCTGAGACCGTAAACGTTTTGCTTCCATTCGAAGTTGTTCTTGTTCGCTTTCATTTCTTGCTCCGACGACAGCAAAAATGAACGGCTCGAGCGCGGCCCAACCCATCTCAAGAGCCATTCCCAAACCAACAGACGCCTTCACTTGTAACGACGGTTCTGCTTGACCCAATGTGGTGGCAACATGCTGCAACACATTGCGTGGAACCGAAACCTTTTGAGTTATTTCAGTTGACGCAAGCGACATTTCATCATCTAAAACAGCTCGCACAACTGCTTTCAAATAGGTTGGATCACCAATTAAGCCAAGTGGAGCAGGAATGGGCTGCCGATGTGACTGCGCCATGGCGTAGTCAAAGTGCTCATGAACCAAGCGCTCCATAGCGGCCTGCAACAACGCATCTTTCCCGCCAAAGTAATGGTGAACGAGTCCGTGGTTGACACCAGCTCGCTCTGCAATTGCTCGCACGCTAACCGTTCGTGGACCAATTTCACCAAGTAGTTGCGCAGTTGCAGCAATAAGTTTCTCCTCAGTGTCCACTCGATTACGAGTGGATTTTTCTGGCGCTGAAATCACTGTCCGGCAGTCGCGTAGTCTGTAATTGTTTCTACCGAGACGCCCGCACGGAATCGTTCAATTAACTTTTCAAAGTCAACATTGATTCCAATGGGGTTCGCTGCAAAAAGCGGACCAGCCATAAAAGCATCTGCTTGTTCCATGGTCATCGAATCAAACTGCGTCTCTACCTGATTCCCATCTGGATCGCGGTAGTAGGCAGACAACGTCATGCCGTGGTTGATTGTCCAATACGGCGAGATACCGCGTGACTTCATTCGTAGGTATTGGCCAAACAAATCGTCGAGGCTTGAATAGGTGAACGCGAAATGTTCCGTGCCACAAGCATTTGCGGAGCGATCTTCGAGGTCGGGGAAATTCACAATGGCGATGCGGTGATGTTCGTCGTCATACGAAATAAACGAGATGAATTCGCTCTCGTGGCGAGCTTCACCTTCAAGGAAGGCCTTCCACCAGTCGAGCATTTCGGCATATCGAGAAGTTTTCAAAACAATGTGGGCAAATTTGATTGGAGAAGCCATGGAGTCCTCTGTTTCTTCGGTTTAGTCAACTGACTAACTCAGACTATAATGCGAGATATGACATTGCGATTCGCATCCAAAAATGGCCGTTCCCACCTCGTGGTCGGGCCAAACAATGGCCTCGTTGACTTGGCAGAAGCCAGCGGCGGAAAGTTCTCATCAGAACCAATTGAGGCCTTTCGCCGTTGGGACGAGGTGCGTGAGTTTGCTGCGTCGTACGCGGGCAATGGAACTCCATGCAATGTCAATGAATTGGATGCTCCATCACCGTGGCCAACACAAGTCTTCGGCATCGGATTGAATTATCGATCGCATGCAGAAGAAAGCGGAATGGAAATTCCAAAGTCTCCGCTCACCTTCACAAAGTTCACATCGTCTATCGCTCATGGCAATGCGGACATTCCCATCTATGGATCTTCAGTCGACTGGGAAGTGGAACTTGTTGTTGTCATCTCCACCGGTGGGCGCAACATCGCGCACGCTGACGCATGGAACCATGTAGCCGGAATCGCTGTCGGTCAGGACATCTCAGATCGTCAATTGCAGTTTGCAAGCCAACCGCCACAGTTCAACTTAGGCAAGAGTCGCAAGAACTACTCCCCCTTTGGACCCTGGCTCATCGATGCTCGCGACGTTGCGAATAAAGATGCACTACACATGACATGCACGTTGAATGGTGAGGTTGTGCAAGACACAACCACTGATGACCTCATCTTCAGTGTGTCAGACATCATTTCGTATCTATCGAACATTGTGCAATTACTTCCAGGCGATGTGATTTACACCGGAACACCGGGCGGTGTTGGAGTATCCCGCAAACCACCAGTGTTTCTTAAAGTTGGCGATGTTCTCGTCTCAACAATTGATGGAATTGGAACCACCACCAACAACTGCGTAGCTGGTTAAGCGCCAGCTTTATAAATACGGCCGAATAGAAGCCGTGCACCATTCCCATATTGCATTGCGCGCATCAGTTGAATCACTTTTGCGTGTCGCTGGCATTTTATGAATGGCGCGAATTTCTCGGTCACACCAAAA
>JBIIJW010000049.1:0-8036 GCA_044233525.1 Ilumatobacteraceae bacterium
CCACATGGCCCAGTGGTCACCATCTGGCCGAGCATGCTTTGTCGAACGCGTCGGACCTGACCCGTTCCACCACAGTCTGTGCACTGCACGGGCTGGGTACCAGCGCCAGCACCACTGCCATTGCAATCTGCACACGCCACGGCGGTGTTCACGTCCACTGTGACTTGTTGGCCAAACATCACGCCGTTTAAGTCAATTCGTGCGGTGACTTCTAGGTCTTGACCTCGGGGTGGACCAGATGGTTGTCGCGAACCACCAAAACCTCCGCCACCAAAGAATGCTTCGAAAATATCGCCGAGCCCCCCGCCGCCGAATGGGTCGCCCATTCCGTTGCCGCCCGACAAACCGCTCTCACCAAAACGGTCGTATCGTGCGCGCGTTTCGGGATCGGACAGAACTTCGTAGGCACGACTCACTTCTTTGAATTGTTCTTCAGCCGCGGGATTATCGGGGTTTGCGTCTGGATGAAGTTCGCGTGCCTTCTTCCGGTATGCCTTTTTTAGATCGTCTGAGTTTGCTGTACGAGAAACACCCAGCAAGTCGTAGAAATCGCTCATGATGCACCTTCAGCAATTCGTCGACCCAACTGTTCACTCACCACTTCAACGGTGTTGAGGGCTTGCGGATAATTCATGCGCGTTGGGCCTAAGACGCCAACAGATCCGATTGTTTCGCCGTCTGCGATAACAGGCGCAACAATGACAGAGCATGCAGATAGTTGTTCAACACCATGCTCGGCGCCAATAGCCACCGACAAACCACGATCGAGCAAGTCTTGCAACAGTGACACCACAACGAATTGCTGCTCGATGGTGGCCAGAACATCGCGCACAATATCGACTGCATCGAATGCATTGGCAAGCGATGCCGCACCGCCAACAAATACTGGTTTGTCTTTTCGATGACGGGATAAACCGTTCAACGTTGCATAACAAACAGCATCAACATGCGCATCGTTCGACGATGGAATGGATTCAATCTCTCCCAGCGAATTTCCGACGAGGAATTTTCCAAGATGACTCACCGCCAGCGAAATATGGTTATCGCTGATGTCGTCTGAAATTTGAATGGTTTCGTTCTCAACACCGTGATTTGACATCACCATCACCACCGTTGCGGTTCGTGGCGTGACGCGGCTGATGTGAACAGCGCGAACCGTGGTGGCTTCTACCTCAGGACCCACCACAACTGCGGTGTGGTGGGTGATGTTGGCGAGCAGTGTGGTGGTGTGGCGCAATAGATCTTCAAGGCGCCCATGTGCCGCCTGAAAGAACTCCCCGACTTGGGTTGCCTGCGCATCGGCCACAAGTGACTCAGGTGTAATGGAGTCCACGAAGTGTCGATAGCCCTTGTCTGTTGGAATACGACCAGCTGATGTATGAGGCTGAGCCAAGTACCCCTCTTGCTCTAACGCCGACAACTCGTTGCGAACTGTGGCCGATGAAACCTTGACTGATGGCAAGTTCGCGATGTGTGTAGAACCAACGGGCTGGCCGGAGGCAACGTACTCCTGGACGACAGCCCGAAGAATTGCGGTTTTGCGTTCGTCCAACATGGTCTACAGATTTTACTTACCACTTGCCGTTTTATAACGGGCTAACGCTTCCTCACGCTCTACGGCGTGGTCCACCATTGGTGCGGGGTATTCCGCGGGGGCAAGCAGACCCAATGTCCACGGGGCATGAATGCTCTTGTTGTCCACGTGTTGAAGTTCTGGAATCCAGCGGCGAATGTAGGAACCAGATGGGTCAAATTTTTCACTCTGCGACATTGGGTTAAACACACGGAAATACGGAGCAGCATCGGTTCCGGTTCCAGCAGTCCACTGCCAGCCGTGATTGTTGGATGCAATATCACCGTCAATCAAGTGATCCATAAAGAATTTTGCTCCCCACTGCCATGGCAGATGAAGGTCTTTCACAAGAAAGCTGGCGACAATCATTCGCACTCTGTTGTGCATCCAACCTGTCGTCAGCATTTGACGAATACCGGCATCAACGACTGGATACCCAGTTTGTGCAGCGCAAAATTTCTTGAAGCGCTCTTCAGCGACTGGACCAGAATCATTAACCAATGCATTCATCTTCGGTTGCAAGTTCTCCCACATGGTTTGGGGAAGATGAAAGAGAACGTCTGCATAAAACTCACGCCATGCAATCTCGCTTCTGAAATGATCTCCACCGGCCGATGCAGGAAGCGTTCTGAGAAGCTGCCGTGGATGCACCACTCCGAAGCGCAATGCTGCGGACAACTGCGATGTTCCATCGATTCCTGGGTTATCTCTGTCGGCTTTGTAAGAATCCAATGATTTTTTTGACCAGCTTGACCATCGCTTCCATGTTTCAATCTCGCCAACGGGGAACACGGTGTCGGCAGGCGCGTCGGTCGTTGGATATCCCTGACAAAGAGATCGAAAATCGGCCCACGTCACCTTCTGAATTGTTTTGTCGTGCAGATCCACATGATTCATCCAACGCTTATAGAACGGCGTGAAAACTTTCAGTGGCGTTCCATCGTCTTTGAGAACGACTCCTGGATTCACTGCATACGGAGAATCTGCTTCAACAAACTCAATGCCTGCTTGCTCAAGCCTCGACCGAACCTTTGAATCGCGCGCACGGCCGTAGGGAGAAAAATCAGCTGTTACATGAACACTTGATGCACCCACGGACTGAGCAAACGCAACAACCTCGGTCTCAGGGTCTGCATGTCGCAGTACAACCGCTTTGTCAGCGACGAGATCCATTGCACGTAACGTGGCGAACATGAATTGAGTACGACTCGCGCCAGCTTTTTTAAAAGTTGGATCAACAATGAATAAGGGAACAACGTCGCCACGTGACGCGGCCGATGCCAACGCACCATTGTCGACGAGTCTCATATCACGACGAATCCACCAGATTGCGATACTCATTTTGCTTTCCTTAATAACGGCAACACCGCAAGACTAAGAATGCCGCCATAGGCCAGCGACCATTGAATACTGATGTGGTCCCCAATCCATCCAGTGATTGGACCACCAATTGGCGTTGAGCCAAGAAATGCCACGGATTGAAGTGCCAGCATTCGGCTTCGCATATCCGGCGACGTTTTCTGCTGACTAATTCCTGTCATCGAGGCAACGAGTCCTGTGCCCCCAAAGCCAAGCGGAAGAGCCACTAAACAAGCGATGAGGAAGTTCGGCGCAAACCCAAGTGCGATGCAGGAGAATGCATTAATTGAGACGAGTATTCCGTACCAGCGAACTCCAATGACACGAAAGCGCGCCGTACTGAGGGCGCCAAAGATACTTCCGATACTCACAATGGTGAGAAGGATGGGATATCCGTTTTCTTGCCCCCACTGCACGTCGCTCAATTTCGGCAACACGACGCTGTAATTGAATGCAAATGTACTAACGATCGCAAACACAATGAACGAGTAGCGCAGGAACGGATCTCGCCACACGAAAGCCATTGCTTCACGAACCGGCTTTCCCGTTCGCGGTGCAGGCGGCGAAGGAATCATCTCAGAGCGACGAAGCGCAAGAAGAGACCATAAAACCGCAACATACGACAATGCATTCATTGCAAACAACCAGGCTGTCCCAAGTGGCCCAATGAGCACCGCCGCAAGAGCTGGACCAAAAATGCGTGAACCGGTCATCACTGTTGTATTCAATGACATGGCATTGGAGATTTCGGCGGGCTCAACAAGTTCGGTGACAAGTCCGCGTCGCGACGGGTTATCGATGGCATTCGCGACGCCAAGAACGAGTGACAACGAATAGATCACTGGAAGCGAGACAAACCCGCCGAAATCTGCAATCGCTAAGAGGACTGCTTGTACGAGCAGCGCAGATTGTGTCCAGATAGTGACCGTGCGTCGATCATGGCGGTCTGCAAACCCGCCAGCCCACGCGCCGAGAAACAACATGGGTAAGAATTGAAAGAGGGTGTTGAGACCAGCATCTGTTGCGCGCTCATTGATGCGATAAATCAGGATGGACGTTGCAGTGAACTGCAACCACGTCCCCACGTTCGACAACAGCAGCCCAATGAAATAGACCCGAACATTGCGATGTTGAAGAGAGCGAAACGGACTTGCTTTTGCGGCCGTCTCGTTAGTGGACATCAGTCGTCCAACTTCAAGGCGCTAATGAAGACGTCGCCAGGCACTTCCACCCGACCAATGGCCTTCATCTTCTTCTTGCCTTCCTTCTGCTTCTCCAACAGTTTGCGCTTACGCGTGATGTCTCCGCCGTAGCACTTGGCCAACACGTCTTTACGCTTGGCCTTCACCGTTTCACGAGCGATGACTTTCCCGCCAATGGCAGCCTGAATAGGCACATCGAACATTTGGCGTGGAATCAATTCACGTAACTTTTCACACATGCGACGCCCATAATCAAATGCCTTATCGCGATGAACAATGGTGCTGAATGCATCGGCGGCTAGTCCGTTCAACAAAATGTCGACGAGCACAAGATTGCTAGGGCGATACCCCTCGAGTTCGTAGTCAAGGCTTGCATATCCCTGCGTGCGACTCTTCATTTGATCGAAGAAGTCCACCACGACTTCTGCGAGTGGGATGAGATAGTGCAATTCCACTCGTTCAGGAGAGAGATACTCCAACTTCACCATCTCACCACGGCGCGACTGGCAGAGTTCCATCAGGGTTCCTGTGTAGTCCTTTGGCGTAATGATGCTGACCTTGAAGAATGGTTCTTCAATGAAGTTGATGTTTTGAGTTGGCGGAAGATCTGCCGGGTTCTCCACCACCACAACTTCGCCGTCTGTTTTTGTTACTCGATACGCAACTGATGGCGCCGTCGCGATGAGAGCAAGATTGAATTCGCGCTCGAGGCGTTCTTTCACAATTTCCATGTGCAACAAACCAAGGAATCCGCAACGGAAACCAAACCCAAGCGCACCAGACGATTCTGGTTCATAGGTAATTGATGCATCATTCAGTTTCAGCTTTTCCAAGCTTTCACGAAGGTTCTCGAAATCGTCTCCATCGATGGGATACAAACCACAGAACACCATGGCTTTGGGATCGCGGTACCCCGGCAACGGTTCTGTTGCGCCGTGTGACACCGTTGTCACCGTTTCACCACTGCGTGCTTCAGCAACATCTTTGATGCCGGCAATGAGATAACCCACTTCGCCTGGACCAAGGTCTGGCATCGGTGTGGTACCTGGTCGACGTGCACCAATTTCAATTGCCTCATGCGTGGCGCGTGCCTGCATGAACTGCAACTTGCTTCCCGTACTGAGACGTCCGTGCATGACACGAACACTGGAGACAACACCGCGGTATTGATCGAACTGTGAATCGAAGATAAGTGCTTGCAACGGCGCATCAATGTCGCCAGACGGTGCCGGGATTCGCTCGATGACTGCGTCCAGCAACTCTGGAACACCTTCACCAGTTTTCGCAGAGATACGCAAGATGTCTTCAGCAGGAATGCCGAGAATATTTTCAATCTCTTGGGCGTATCGATCGGGGTCGGCTGCAGGAAGATCGATCTTGTTGAGAACTGCAACAATTTCAAGATCGTTTTCAAGCGCGAGATAGCAGTTGGCCAACGTCTGGGCTTCGATGCCTTGTGCGGCGTCCACCACCAGCACCACGCCTTCACATGCGGCTAACGAGCGACTCACCTCATAGCCAAAGTCCACGTGTCCAGGGGTATCGATGAGATGGAAGGTGTGGCCTTTCCAATTGACTCGCACGTTCTGGGCCTTGATGGTGATGCCGCGCTCTCGCTCTAAGTCCATCGAGTCGAGGTACTGGGCCTTCATGTCGCGAGCCTCAACGGCGCCAGTCATTTCAAGAATGCGGTCGGACAGGGTCGACTTGCCATGGTCAATATGGGCAATGATGGAGAAATTGCGGATTTTTGAGATGTCCATGGGCAGTGATGAGCCTACCTGTGGCGGTTGGTGACGGGGGTATGCCCCGATAGCCTTGCTATTCGTGGCAAACATCAAGAGCCAAAAGAAGCGCATTCTTACCAACGCAAAAGCAGCCGACCGAAACAAGGCTGTCAAGAGCGAATTGAAGACACGTGTACGCACAGCAGTTGCTGCTGCCGGAACTCCCGAAGCAGATGCAAACGCACGCGCCGCAGTGAAGCGCATCGACAAGGCTGCATCGAAGGGCATCATTCACCCGAATGCAGCCGCCCGCCGCAAGAGCCGCTTAATGAAGCGCCTCAACGCCGCCAAGTAACAGCGCCACAGCGTTTCACTTACATTTTTAGCGACTGTACGAACGCGCCCGCGAACTTGTTGTGGCGCCGCCCAACTTGGCGAGCCGAGCAATGAGAACTTCCATGACAAGTTCTGGTTCCCAATCTTTGCCGCCGCGAAGGTCTACATCTGCGGTTGCAATGAGCGAGATGGCCTTCGACACATCTGCACTCCCCAATCGCTGATATTGCTCTAACACTTTTCGCGCCGTGAACTCTTTGCCACCCAAGATGGCGGCGGCATCGGCGGCGGTACGAACACCGCGACCATCGATCTTCATCATTTGTGCATAGCGATTTGCCAACAACCCCAGAATTTGAAACGGATGTGAGTCGGCCAGCATGCGATGCAACATGGTGAGCGCCGTTGACGCATCGCCTTTGTCGATGGCGTCGGTGAGATCCCATGGCGCGATGCTTCCTGCTTCGCCAAGAAACGCCTCAATATCGGTGCGCGACAATTTCGCACCTTCGCCATATGTAGACGTGAGAGTGGCGAGCAATCCCGCTACGCGAGCTTGGTCTCCGCCAAACCATGACGCAATCAATCGCGCAGCATCGGCCGAGTACGTAAAACCGGCTTCAACAAGTTTGGATTCCACCCACTTGATGCGTTCGCCCTGATTACTGATAACAACAGCACCAATGGTTTCGGTCTTCACCCGCTTCAATGCATCGTTGACGGCCTTTAGTACTTTTCCTGTAGATGTGATGACAAGGTCAACCTCGGGGATGCAGCCGTCGATTGCAGCGACAAAAGTGTCCACGTGCTCTGCTGGTAAGTCCTGCAGGTGGCGCACAACCACAACTTTTCGTTCCAAGAACAGCGACATTGTGGTGACGGCGTCTGCCACTGCACCCATCGAGAACGTTGATTCGGAACAATCAAAATCGTCCACCATCATGGAGCGATCTTCTTCGCCAACGAGTCGGGCCGTGAGCGAGGACAACTCGAGACTGATGAGAGATTCATCTCCAGAGATCAGATACGTCGCCACTCCTCTACCCTGCCACAGCGGTGAGTCTGAGTCCTCGTTTTGTTCGCCATCTCCGTATCACCCACATCCCCACCACACTCCATAACGCAACATTCACAGCACCCGTCGGCGACACGACAGAGGCAATGTGGGCCACTCCGTTGACCCACGCAACAGGCACCGTCATTGCGGCAGAGACGGGGCCGACGATGGCCGGAATGGTTGCTGCCAACAAAGACACAGGCAACCCCACGGTCATCACTGCACCAGCAACAGGAAGTGCAAGCGGATTAGCCACAAGTGAGACCACAGGAATCGAACCAAAAACCATTAATGAAATAGGAAGTGTTCCGACCTGAGCGGCGAGTGTTGATGCAAGGACGCCACGTCCCTGAAAGAGTTTCCCAAACGGTGCGGACAACCACGCGAGTCCGGCTGTTGCACCAACAGAGAGCGCAAAGCCAACACTCCACGCCAGCATGGGGTCCACCATCAACAAGCACATCACCGAAATAGCTAACACCACTCGTGCATTCATAGGACGACGGCGCATGGCGTTAGTGGCGACTGCACCCGCCATGAATCCTGCTCGAAGAACAGATGGTTCTGCACGCGTGAGGATGACAAACCACCCAATCACAACCATTGTGACTAGCCATTTCACGCGGGGACTTCGTCGACGAATAAAGGGAGCCACCATCGACAACAAATAAGCGACGTTCTGGCCGGATGCGGCACACAAATGAGACAGGCCGCTGTCACGAAAGCGTTGCACCATCTCTCGAGACTGCAAACGGTCGTCGCCGATGACAAGACCGGTGAAC
>JBIIJW010000050.1:0-8024 GCA_044233525.1 Ilumatobacteraceae bacterium
GGACTGGCGTTCCTAATTTGCGAGTTGCCCAACCGACGATGATCTCTTCGGCATACACACCGGACTTTGCACCAAACCCACCGCCAACATCTGGCGTAATGACACGAACTTGTTCTTTTTCTAACCCAAGAGCCTCTGCAATGCCATCGCGTGCGCCGTGAGCGCCTTGGCTACACGCCCACTGCGTGAGCCGTTGACCATCCCACACTGATGCACATGAACGTACTTCCATTGGTGCTGGCGCAACGCGTTGATTCTCGATGACAAGATCGACAACTACATCACAATCAGAAAAAATGTCGCTGTTGTCGTTGCTAGCGAATGTAAGAACAATGTTTGATTCAGCATTTTCATGCAACAGTGTCTCGCCGCGGAAAGACTCTTCCATGTCCAAGACAACGGGTAAAAAGTCATAATCAACAATGACGGTTTCGGCAGCGTCAATTCCAGAAGTCTTATCTGTGCTCACAACAACTGCCACGATGTCACCCACAAAACGCACGGTGTCTGCGGCAACAAACGGAAATCGAATTGCCTTGTTCATAAATGCATGAGCGGGCGGCGCAGGTTCTAAATCAATATCTTTGGCCGTCCACACTGCAACCACACCTGGCATTGATAACGCCTCGTCTGCATCAATTGAAACGATTTTGCCGTGAGCAACCGATGATCGAACAAATGTGAGATGTACGGCGCCTGGTAGTTCAAGATTTCCAATGTACGTTCCCTCACCGGTAAGGAAACGTGGATCTTCAACACGTACGACGTGTGTTCCAAGAATGCTCATGCCGACCAGCCTCCGTCAACGATGAATTCTGAGCCAGTGGAGTAAGCGCTGTCATCGCTGCCGAGATACAACGCCAAGCGAGCAACGTGAATAGGTTCTGCTTCGTACCCGAGTGGAATTCGTGTTCGTACTGCTTCACGTACTCCCTCGCCAGCTGCATCGAACGTTTGCAACATGGGGGTGTCAATGATGCCGGGATGAATGGAGTTCACACGCACGCCAAACGGTGCTAACTCTTTCGCCACGCCCTTTGTCATTCCACGAACAGCCCACTTGCTTGCGCCATACGCCAAGAAACCTGGCGTTCCGTTGAGACCGGCAACAGACGAGATATTGATGATGCTTCCAGTCTTGCGCTGCACCATGTGTGGTGACACCGTTTTCATTCCAAGGAACACACCAGTGACGTTGATGTCCATTGTGCGCTCAAACATGGCGAGCGACGTATCGAGAACTGTGCCGCGTTCAAAAATTCCAGCGTTGTTGACGAGAATGTCTATTTGGCCAAACGCGGCCAGCGACTCTTTCAGTACTGCGTCCCAATCAGACTCGCTGGTGACGTCATGGTGCAAGAAAATACAGCTCTTTCCATCTGCAGAGAGACGAGCTGCTGTCTTCTTTCCGTCGTCATCAAGAATGTCCGTGATAATGACGCGGGCGCCTTCATCAATGAAGAGTTGCGCTTCAGAAGCACCCATGCCGCGAGCCCCACCGGTGATGAGAGCAACTTTTCCGTCAAGACGTGATTTACCCATAAGAGAGTTCTACTCCATTTGGTTACGCCTTCACTACCCCTGCTTTGTCCTCTGAACGAATTTGCAAAACAAGACGGATTGCAACAACAAGAAGGAGCACAGCAAAGAGCACATTCGACACCGTGTCGCTCATGCGTGCAGAAATCCATCCGCCCGCTGCAGCCGCCAAAATTCCGCCAAGTCCGAGAATTCCTGCAGCCTTCAAATCGGCATTCTTCTTCTTCCGGTTGCGCCATGTTCCCATGATGGATGTAGGGATAATGACGGCGACAGATGTCCCTTTTGCCATTGCGGCGGGCATCTGAAGAACCATCATCATGGCGGGCACCATGACGACTCCTCCGCCAACGCCTAACAACCCGGCAAGGATTCCGGTGGCTACTCCTATGGCAATGAGTGCGGCAATAGTCCCAATCGTGAGCGGATCACGTGTCCCACTGTCAAGTGGGAGGAACAATCGAATTGCTGTGACGAGCAAAAGTCCCGCAAAGGCGATGGCAAGAGTGCGATGAGGTAAGACATCCAACAATCGGGTTCCCAAAAGCGCACCAGCAAGCGCACCAACTGCCAGACACGCTGCAACTCGCCAGTCCACATGATCGTGAGACCAGTACGACACAAGAGATGACGTCGAGATGGGAAGAACTGCGGCGAGCGAGGTTCCATGTGCAATTCGCTGATCCATCTTGGCGACGAGAACAAGCCCAGGAACAATCAGGATTCCGCCCCCGACACCGAACATGCCAGAGAGAAAACCAGCTGCAACGCCAACCAAAACAATGGACAAAGTGGACGCAGAATGAGTGGCGTTCGAGTCTGCGGCGGAAGTCATCAATCACATGCTCTCACAAATGGGTAGTGGTTCCGTATTGTTTGTTCAATGCGCGTCATCACAAAGGGGCTCATCGTTGTCAGTGCACTGGTGATGACCTCTTGTGTTGGCTCTTCAACATCTGAGCCAACGCAAACAACCAGCCCCCAGGCGGCACGAGTGTTGTCTTCATGCACAGATGTCGCAGCACCATCGCTTGGCCCAGGAACTTTGTGCATCTCAAATGGATTCAGGATTAATCGAGACAACTTCTCGTTTGCGAATTGGGGTCGATCGCAACGAGCAGACGACAATGTGACTGCTCAGACGTTAATTGACCTTTTTGGTTACGACACTGTGTGTGCACCTGGGCCGCAATCGGAGTGTGTGTTGCGACCAACAGCGGTTCAATTTCTAGATCTTTGGAACACGGCGCTCTCTGGCGGTCGCTGCGAAGGACTCGCTGCGTTAAGTGCACGCTTGCACCTCTCGCTTGACACGCCAATTGAGTTTGGAAGTCAGTACGCACAAGTCACTCAGCTCACACGTCAAAGTAGCGACATCAATCAATCAATTGTGTATTGGTGGGCAACTCAATTTGCAAAAGAAGTCAGCAGATCTGCAGGAGACTCTCGCAGAAAATCCCCCATCACACTTGTTGGCCAACTCATTCAAGGCTTGGCAAATAACTTGGGGTACACCATTGGTCTTTACTTCCAATCACAAGGACATTCAGTCACGCCCTTTGCCGTGACCAACAGAGACGACAACTTTGTCATTCATGTGTATGACAACAACTTTCCGAACAAGCGGCGAGAGATTCTCGTTAACAAAACAACAAACACATGGACATACCGTGGCGCATCAACGGGAATAGACGGAAGCGCAATTGATTGGACTGGCGGCACAGGTTCATTTGAGTTGACATCAATGTCATCTCGACAAGGCCCATTTGCGTGCCCTTTCTGCACCACAATTGAAAAGGTCTCTCCGACCGTTGTGTCACTAGCATCGCGTGACCCGCGAAACCCTGGATTCATCCGCATCACATCACGGAGAGGTGACGCCGAGTTCTCCGCCGCAGGATTCAGCACCACCATCGATGGCGCCACGGTTGAAATTGGAAAAGGCGCAGGCGGACTTGTCACTATCTACTTGCCGGCTGAGGTCACAGAGTTTGATATCGCTGTCACTCATCCGCTGCCCACTGTTCCCGCAGGCGATGTTCTGCTCTCCGTTGACAGACCAGGATTCGCCCGTATGCAGATTGCAGGAAACTTTGCTCGATACGACGGAGCAGCGCCAATGGCTGTTGTAACGGCCCGCAAGAACAACACGTCGGTTGTTGCTCCAACCGATGCATCAGTAGATGTCACGCTTGCACGAAGTGGCACACTCATTACGAAAGAGCTACAACCAGCCGAAGAGTTTGATGTCTCACGTTCATCAAAGACAGAGATAGAGGTCAGTGTCAAGGGTTCCTCGCCTGAACAGTCTCTCGTTATACCAATTGCTGATTCCGCTATCAGCCAACGAGCAAACATTGTGCGCATGTCCGACAACAGTTTTGATGTCCAGGTTGCAACGCCGACATCTGTTCGGGCTCGACCCCAACGAACTGTGAATTTTGTTCCACGAAAAGCTCCGCCTCGAAAAACACCAACGACTTCGACCACGTTGCCCAGTATTGAGATATCTGAACCTGATTAATTCAGCAGATAGTTTGTCAGTATCGAATACAAGATTGTTCTCTACTACAAATTCACTCCATTGGCGGATCCTGTAGCAATCCGCCTGTGGCAACGTGCCCTCTGCGAGAAACTGAATCTCAAGGGTCGAATCATCATCTCTAAAGATGGCATCAACGGAACAGTTGGCGGTCGGTTGATGGACGTCAAGTTGTATGTTCGCGAAACCAGAGAGTTTGAAGCTTTCAAGGACATTGACTTCAAATGGAGCGAAGGCCAAGGCGAGGATTTTCCACGACTCAGCGTTCGTGTTCGTGATGAGATTGTCACATTTGGCGTTCCAGATGAAGTCAAGGTTGACGAGAACGGAATCATTGGTGGCGGGCAACACCTTTCTCCGCGTGAAGTCAATCAACTTGTTGAAGAACGTGGCGACGACGTTGTGTTTTTTGACGGACGTAATTCATTTGAGGCACGAATTGGGAAATTCAAAAACGCAATCGTTCCCGATACGCGAACAACACCAGACTTCGTGAGGGAACTTGAGAGCGGCAAGTACGACCACCTGAAAGATCGCCCCATCGTGTCGTACTGCACTGGTGGCGTTCGATGTGAAGTGTTGTCCGCCATCATGAAGAATCGTGGCTTCAAAGAGGTTTATCAAATCAAGGGCGGCATCGTTCGCTATGCCGAGGAGTATCGCGACAAAGGTCTATGGGAAGGCTCTCTCTACGTCTTTGACGCGCGGCTACGTGTGGAATTTGGAAAACAAGAAAAGATTCTGGGGCAATGCGATTTTTGCCAATCGCCCACTAACGACTTCTACAACTGCCAAATTCTTACTTGCCGCACTCGCATCTTGGTGTGTTCGTCCTGCGCAACAGACGACGAGCCACTGTGCTTGAACTGTCGCTAATCAACGAAAATGAACTGCTACTTCGTTCCAGAACTTTTCGTAATTATCTGAACGTTCAGACGGCGTCTGACCCATGGTGAAATCAGGGACACAAATCTCGTCAAAACCGATTTCTTTGTATTCACCCACTGCATCAACGAGTTGAGACGGCGTGCCAACAACAGACCGATCGGCCGGAACAACGGCACGCAATTTCTCTGCAGATGCATCATCTTTGACAATAAAGAACAGTGGTTGAACAGATTTACGCACGGTGGAGAAGTCTCGTGATTCCTTCTCGCATGCAGTGCGCAAACTTGCCATCACTGTTGCGGCGACGTCTGGGGTTCCCCACGTATTCCACTCTTGGGCAAAACGCGCCGTTAAACGCAACATGCGCGGACCGCCGGTTCCCACCAAGATTGGCAATGGACTTTGAAGGGGCTTCGGTTCACACGGTGCATTGGTAATGGTGAAGTGCGTTCCCATGAAAGTGGTGCGCTCTTGGCTCAACATACTGACAACGATCTCAATTGCTTCTGCAAAACGATCAACACGCGCCTTTGCATCGAACAATTCAATTCCAAATGCTTTATGTTCATTAACCTGCCAACCAGCACCCATACCCAAAACAAAACGACCATTGCTAATGTGGTCGATTGTTGCTGAGCGGTTAGCAATTAATGCCGGATGATTCACGGTTGTCGGCGTAACGAGTGAACCCAAACGAATCTTGCTAGTTGTCGCCGCAAGCGCAGACAACACGCTGAAACATTCATTGAAGTTGCCGCCTATGGGTTCACCATCTGGTGTATTTGGCATGTAATGGTCGGCATACCAGAAGCCATCCCAGCCCATGGTTTCCACTGTCTGGACAAAGTTGTGCACCTCGGACCAGGGGTGAGCACTATTTGCCCACGCAGAGAAATACATGGTCAGGCCGGGCCTGAGAACATGCCGCGATACACCTGAGGCTTTGGAGGCGTGGATTCACCCTCGTAGCGATTGATCTCTGCGCGAGCAACAACGCCCCAGTGAACTTCGTCTGGGCCGTCTGCAAGACGCAATGTTCGTTGGCTTGCGTACATGCGAGCCAACGGGCTCCACTGCGACACACCTGTTGCTCCGTGCATTTGAATTGCTTCGTCGATGATGTGGCAGACGCGAATAGGCACCATGGCCTTCACCGCACTGACCCACACGCGAGCTTCGGCATTACCCATGGTGTCCATGGCCTTTGCGGCACGCAACACCATAAGACGGCACGCCTCAATTTCAATTCGTGCCTTTGCAATCACTTCTGGGTTCTTACCGAGACGAACAATGGGCTTACCAAATGCTTCGCGCGTTAAGCCACGACGAATCATTAACTCAAGCGCACGCTCTGCAGCACCGATGGAGCGCATGCAGTGGTGAATACGTCCTGGCCCGAGGCGCAACTGTGAAATCTCAAATCCGCGACCTTCACCAAGAAGCATGTTGTCCTTTGGCACGCGAACATTGTTGAAGCGCAAGTGCATGTGACCATGTGGTGCATCGTCTTCTCCGAAGACTTCCATCGGTCCAACAATTTGAACGCCTGGCGTATCCATGGGAACCAAAATTTGCGAGTGCTTACGGCTTGGTGGGCCATCGGGGCTGGTGAGCAACATGACAATCAGGATCTTGCAACGCGGATCTCCGGCACCAGATGCGTAGTACTTATCGCCGTTAATGACCCACTCGTCACCATCAAGATACGCGCGGCATTGAAGGTTCTTTGCGTCGGATGATGCAACGTCTGGTTCAGTCATGACGTAGGCAGAACGAATCTCGCCATTCAACAACGGCGTCAACCACTTGTCTTTCTGCTCGCGGGTACCAACGCGCTCAAGAACTTCCATGTTTCCGGTATCTGGTGCAGAACAGTTCATGCTCTCTGATGCCAATGGATTCTTTCCAAGTTCCACTGCGATGTACGCATAGTCGAGATTTGATAGACCTTCGCCTGTCTCAGCATTTGGCAAAAAGAAGTTCCACAAACCTTGAGACTTTGCCTTGGCCTTCAAGCCATCGAGAATCGCTAGCTGACCTGGCGCATAATCCCAACGGTTTTCACGACCTTCACCGAGTTCGTAGAACTTCGCAGATGCTGGCTCTACTTCTTCCGCGATGAACTTCTTCACCGCATTGAACAACGGCACTGCCTTTTCAGACATAGCAAGATTCAAGGAATCATCGGTCTCAGATATGGCATGCATTCCTGGCTTTGGCATCGCACTCCCCTTTCGGACGGGGCTTTGTCGCCCCTCGTCCTCACCCTAGTTCTCCATACGACCCACGGACTATGGCGGAAACTAATGTCGGTTGGTCACAGCAATCGGGAGGCCCCACATGGCAGACACACAACTTCACAAGCCAGCAACCACGCACACCGCAGCCTGCAACGCAGCGGTCTTCGTCATTGAGGACCAGGCCGATTTCGAACGTGCGTCGCGTGGCTTCATCGCCAGCCACCCCACCGGACACATTGTTGACCAGCACGACCGCACGGTGATCAACGTAAATAACTACAACTTCCTTGCGCCTGGTAGCCCGGCTCCAGACACGGTGAACCCCAGCCTGTGGCGCCACGCGCAGTTGAACCACATCCATGGCTTATTTGAAGTGCGTCCAGATATCTACCAAGTGCGCGGATACGACATCTCGAATATCACGTTCATCAAGGGCAACACCGGATGGATTGTGATTGACCCGCTCACCACAGCACAAACTGCGAAAGACAGCTACGAACTCATCACCGCTCAACTTGGGCATCGACCCATCACGGCTGTTATTTACACTCACTCACACACCGACCATTTCGGTGGCGTCCTTGGAGTGATTAGTGAAGACGACGTGACATCTGGGCGATGCATTGTTGTTGCGCCCGAACACTTCATGCACGAAACAGTTGGCGAAAACGTCATTGCTGGACCTGCGATGGGTCGCCGTGCATTGTTCCAATTTGGCCCCATGCTCCCGCCAGGACCAACCGGCCATATCGACGCCGGATTGGGAACTTCAGTACCCGTTGGTCCGCCAGGTTTGATTGCACCTACGCACGACA
>JBIIJW010000051.1:0-7958 GCA_044233525.1 Ilumatobacteraceae bacterium
GCCTTAACAGTGGAGTGCGTGATACTTGAATCAATCCAGGAACACCAGTAGTAGGAATAGTCGTCCCCGTATTGAAGAGGACAAGGCTCTCCACGCGATCGGGATGCTGACTTGCCCAACCCATCGAAACCGGGCCGCCCCAATCATGGGCAATCAAGGTCACTGGCCCAGCAACATTGGCGGCAGACAACAATGCGTCGAGGTCGTCAATTCGGGTTGACAAGGTCCGCACTCCATCGGAACGTGACGAGAATCCCATTCCAAGTTGATCAATGGCAATAATCCGCCACGATGCACCTAATTCGCGAACAAAGTTTCTCCACAAATACGACCATGTGGGATTTCCATGAACACACACAATTGTGCCCAGCGGATTTTCTGGTGCAGTTTCAAGAACTGCGAAGGTTTCCGTGACACCTTGACGCTCAACGTTGTAGGTGCGTACCCACGAAGGATCAATACCGGGTAACTGTTTGGCGTCTGTCACCATTGCAGTTCAACAAAGCTGACATTCAAGCCTGACCCGATTCCCATGCACAGAACATTGTCGCCAGCAGAGAACAAGTGCTGATTATTTGCCATAGTGATGGGAATTGCCGCAGGCCCAACATTTCCAAGAGTGGGATACGACACTGGAACCTTCGCTGGGTCGATTCCTAATTGTTGACACACTTTGTCAGTGTGCACCTTGCTGACTTGATGCAAGACATACCAGTCAATGTTGTTGAGCCAACGGTTGTGTTGTTCTGCATTTGTAAAGCAATCAACGGCCAACTCAATTCCATTTTCGAGAAGACCTCGGGTGTCAGTAGTCATTCTGTCCAATGTGCCAACACACAATTCGTTGTGTTGTGTTGCCGCTTGTGAGACACCACCAACAATTCGATGACCACCTTCGGTTGCCGGACCAATCACTGCTGCAACCGCTCCGGATCCAAGAGTCAAAGAAGCAAACTCCGCAAAGATATCTTCGGCCGTAGTGCCCGGTTGCTGCAAACGACGAATTGTTTCTTCTTGTGTATGGCGACTTCCTTCGCCATCGACAATAAGGACATACCGAACTTGACCCGAATCAATAAGTTGCGAAGCCAGCCACATTGCATTGATAAAGCCAAGGCACGCATTCGCAAGGTCGAAGTTCATCGCGGCGGGCGACAAACCCAACTGATGATGAACAGATGACGCCAGCGATGGTTCGAGGTGGTGCTTACACACCGATGTACTGATGAGGACATCAATGTCACTTGGTTGCACTCCGGCATTCTGAAGCGCGACGCGTCCTGCATCAGCGGCAACCTGGTCAAACGTGGTTCCCTCTGGCCACCATCGCCTACTTCTGATTCCTGCGACCTTTTCTAGAAGTCCCGGTCTAATTCCACAGGCGTCATAGGTGTCCTTCAGTTGGTCATCAATCCATGCAGATGTGACTTCCAGAGGTGCATCCACGGTGCCAAGCGCCAAGAGTGCCGCGTTACGAGCAGAAAAGACAGCATTGGTCATGGCAACCCCATCTAGTCAGCCTAATGAGTGACTGCGTGGTCCTGATACTCAAGTTAAATAATGTCAGTACACAGAGGGCAGTGAATTACCCGGTACCGCCACATTCACGGCAAAAATGCGCCCAGATGGATTATCCGTGATGATGGATCGATCATGGCTGTCTGATGCTGTAATCAACAATGTCTTTCCATCCGCACCTCCCAGCATGCATGCAGTAGCTCGTGTTGGCCCCATATCAACTTCGTCTGTGACGGTGCCGCCTTCAAGAACGCGGATCACCCGATGATGCGACGCAACCCATAGACCGCCATCTGCATCAAGCGAAATGCCATCGGGCATCTCACCAGGCAGGGCTGCCCAGATTCTCTCATTGGACAGAGAACCTTCCTCAGTGATATCGAATGCGAAAATGCATTGCGCTAAGGAATCACCCACCAGAAGTGTGTTGCTATGGGGCGCAAGAGCCATTCCATTTGGAAATGACGTTGCTCGTGTTGCTTCGGAGAATGTTCCGTCAGTTTTTACCGCCATGACAGGACTTGGTGAGGGCTTTGCGCTCTCGCCTGCAAGAAAGTTGTAACACAAGGTGTCGAGATAGGTGGTTCCATTAGGCGCAACGAGGAGGTCATTGATTCCATAGGTTGCAACACCCGAGAGATCGGCAATATCTGTGATAACAGCATTGTCTGGACGATCACCCAATTGCACATGCATCAAGACGCGCCGACGCGCCGACGTGACGGTCCATTTGTCCCCCGGACCAAATCCATAGCCAGAAATCCAGTCAGAGTGCTGGAACACCAATGTTGCTGGTGATCCTAGAACCCACTTGTGAATTTGACCGCGATCAATATCTACAAAATAGAAAGCGCCAGATGGCGCGTGCCACCGTGGAGTCTCCGGGAACAAAAGCCTTCTTGAACGAGTTCTGGTGTGTACTTCATCAAGGGAATCTTCTCACAGATTTCGAAGGCTGATTTCCACATCGCCAGAGTTGAGTACTATCGCTCCATGTCACGGCTCACGATGCTCACGCCCGACAAGATGAACAAGTACCAGCTTGCTCTCTACGAAACTCTCACCACCAATCAAGGGCCGGACGTTGAGATGACGAATTCAGACGGGTCACTTGTTGGTCCGTTCAATTTGATGGTGCATGAACCACGTTTGGGTGCAGCTTTACAAAAATTGGGCGGAATTATCTTGTTCCGTGGTTCTCTTTCTGAACGTGCGCGGGAGATTGCAATTTTGTGCGTTGCTGCGCATCAACAAAGCGAGTTTGAACGTTCTGCCCACGAAGCAATCGGCCGCACGGCCGGCCTCACCGATGCGGAGATGGCGGCGATTGCAGCACGCGCACCGTTGACATTGGCAGACCCCGTTGAAGCATGCGTCTTATCTGCATCACGTGCACTACTAGAAACAGGTGATCTTGACGATGCTCACTATGCAGAGACCGTCAAGTTGCTTGGCGAAGCGGGCACTATTGAGTTGTCGACAGTGATTGGCTACTACTCACTTGTTGCGTTGCAATTACGCCTCTTCCGCGTTCCTGGCTGACACATCTATTGTTGTCGACCAAATAAGAGATGGTCGATCGCATCGAGCATGACATCTGCCCATCGATTTGGATCAAGCGTTGAAGGCTCAAGCTCTACGAGTAGGCCACCAATGAGGGCTCCGTTATACCAAGCAATCACCATCTCAATGTCGACATCAGACCTGATGAGCCCTTGAGTCTGAAACGGGCGCATTGCATCTGCAACTTGTCGAACCACTGCCTCATGCGCTTCAACAATGCGTACCGCTAGTTCCGGCCGCGCGTAGGCAGCACCAAGAGCGTTCAAACGCTGAAGTCGAAATTCTATTCGTGACTGATCTCCCCGATAAGACACTGCGAGCCGTACGGCATTCTTCAAATCCTGAATTGTTTTGCTCTTCTGAAACGCTTCAATGATTTCTGGCACACCAACTCTGATTGACTCAATGAAACGTTCAGCCTGTGCTTCAACAATTAATCCTTCGCGATTCCCAAAGTGGTGATACAAGGTTGGAGCTTTGACATTAACTTCAAGGAGAAGTTCTTCAATTCGAACTCCCGCCTCGCCCTTTTCGTTGATGGTGCGAATTGCAGCATTCAAAAGTTTCTGTTTAGTGCTGGTGTCCGCCATTGCCCAATCTTATTTCAAGACCTTGCTAGCGATGCCATCTATCTCTATCGGGCTCGCAAATTAAGAAAAAGGCTCAAAATTGCCTACAAGTCGCACATGAACAACGTCATTAGTGACAAATGTACGGCTCATGCACGGAATAGTTCGGCCATCACGAGTGTTGAGATTGATAGCGCCATTTCGGTTAGCCCCCCAATTCAGGAGTACCCCATGAAAAAGAAACTGTTGGCACTTGCAGCCACGTCATTAATTGCTTTATCCGCTTGCGGAGCAGACGGTTCTACATCAGACACCACTGTTCCATCATCTGACACCAGTGAAGTTGTTGCAGAGCCAGGAACCATTGTTGAAGTTGCGCAATCAAACGCCGACTTTTCAACACTTGTTGCAGCAGTCACCGCAGCCGGCTTAGGTGATGCGTTGTCGGGCGAAGGCCCACTCACCGTTTTCGCACCAACAAATGCTGCTTTTGAAGCATTGCCAGAAGGGCTGTTGGAGAAGCTTCTCTTGCCAGAGAACAAGGAAATCCTCACAAAGATCCTCACCTACCACGTTGTTGGTGCAAAGGTCATGGCAGCAGATGTTGCAGCAGGTGACGTGACGACACTCGAAGGTTCAACTTTCGCTGTCACCACAGATGGTGGAGTGAAGATCAACGGATCATCAACAGTGACCGCAACTGACATTGCGGCATCAAACGGCGTGATTCACGTCATTGATGCAGTCATCGTTCCACCAACAGTGGATTTGTCAAAACTCTAAGTCCACACAGTGAACTAGGCCGGTTGGAGAAATCTCTCCAACCGGCTTTTCACTACCTACCGTCATGAACTCTGCAGATACTTCCCCACTTGAATTCATCGGAATCTACGATGCGGACTCCACTCTGGTTGGAGAAATATCGTATTGGATTGGTGCACGCTTAGGCCGAGCTCACTGTTCTTTATGCGAGCTCACCCACGGACTTTTCACAACGAAGAGTGAATGGAAAGCCTGTCAATCAGCCTTGGGTATTCCATTTCTCACGTTTCATCGCAATGACGCACCATCAGATGCGTTGAATGTCGCGGCCGGCCAGTTTCCAATCGTTCTTGCCCGCTACTCCCATGGACTAGAGATTGTCTTCACCAAACATCAACTCGACGAGTTTCAAGGCGACACTCAGACATTCGAGGCAACATTGCATTCTGTTCTCTCGAAGATTTAGAGAATCACGACACTCAACAATCGACGCAGTCGTTACTTAGTCACAACGACTGTGAGTTTTCTTTCAGAAGTTGTCGTCTGTGTTGATTTGTATCTAATTGTGACGTGAACTGTTCTGGCCTTGCTAAATCGATAGCGCTTCGCACGAAACGACATGCCATTTCTGCTGTTCACCACAATCTTGTGAGTTCCGAACATCAAGGACTGATGAACCCCAGCTGCTCTCAACAACGAGGTGGCGGTGACTTTCTGATTTCTTTTCACGGTCAAGACACGCTGCACTGACATTGTTGGTGCAGAAAACCCGATTCCTGTTGACGACACAAGCAACCCAGTTGCGGTTGGGGTGTAGGACGTAACGGGTGTCGTTGAGCCAGTTCCCGCTGTCCGGCGCACCGGCAGTGTGGTGGCATTCGCTTGTTGTGGAGTCAGCCCGAATGAAATGTCCAGATATGGAGTCGGAATGAGCATCCGGAAATACGACAAGTTGAGATCACTAACGCCATTAATCGGAAGCTTGTAATGAGGCCCTGCAATCTTCAGTTGCGCTGCGCCTGTCAGGCGATCCGTTGACGCCAGGCCAAAAACAGATGCATCGGTATCAATCCATCCACCACGACTCTGCTCTTCGAAGACATTGATAATGCATCTTACGGCAGCATTGTTTGAAGGATTGATGGTGGTGCACGTTTCATCAACAAGATCTGGCGGGACCACCGAACTGCGCATTCCAGGAAGTAGCAACATCGATACGCGATTGGTTGCTCTTTGTGTTGCGACATTACCGATAGTGCAACTATCAATCTCAGTTACCCATCCAAGACAGAACGAAGTAGACGCTGAGTGAATCTCGGCAGCCTTCGCAGTGATTGTTGCAACATCTCCTACTCCGGGTGCGGCGGGTGTAAACGATTGCAATGATCCGTTCACGACAACGGTATTGATCGCAGACGTGGGATGGTCTGCAGTCTGGCGACGAAAGTTGACGACAACAGTGTCAAGTGGCGCATTTGGTTGCATCGGACTTGGGAGTATCACCAAATAAGGAAACTCGCACTGCGACACACTGGTGGCAACGAATCTGCAGGGGCTTCCGTACAAACCACCACCAATGAAATAACGCGCCTGTTGGATGGTGTTGACGGGAGTCAATGGCACACCATCGACAGTGATGGATTCAATACAACCTTTTGTCATGCCAGGTGCACAAAATGCGAGACCCTTGTTTGAAGCAATTTGAGTATTCGAGATGAACACTCCCACAGGATTAGCCGACGCCGGCTTTGCTGGCATCGCCACCGGAGACACACATAACGCCGCCAATAGCGCGACTGCTAGAAAAACACGATTCTTCATGTCCATGACATTAGCGACAAGAGAAGTCGGCCCTTACTGTTTGCCCATTTCAGCGTCATGATGCACTTTTGCATCTGGACCAGGTGTGTTGCTGAGAAGCTCAACATCAACAAACTGGATATTTCCAGTGAATCTAAATGGTGAAACATAAGCAGGTGACACGCGAGAGCCGTTGTCGCAGCCCACATCCATTCCATTGAACGGCATCCAGCCACGAATCATTTGTGGAATCTCTACCTCACCAATTGTCATGCCGTCAAAATTGAGTGTCCCCACTCCACCGATACGAGTTGTCTTCGTGAACTCCCATGTCAATGTGTGCTCTCCAGGTGTCAATGACACTGCCGCACGAATGTCATGAGGCTCTTGTGGGAAGTGATAGCGATAACACGCTTCGCCATTCTGGATAAACATTGAATACCCACCCCATTGATCTCCATCTTTAATGAGGACACCTTCACATCCTCCTTCTGGAACAACAAAGTGAGCGGTGATGCGATGACTGGTATTCATCAATTGAGGAGCGTTATCGGATGGAATGCGCTCGGTACCGGGCCACAGACGGAAGAACCGCACAGCAGGTCGCTTATTTGGCGACTTCATTCCATCCTCAATGGGAAGAACCTTATATTTTTCTGCCTCTTCCCACCAGACCTGGATGAGTTCACGCAACTTTTCGGGATGCTGATCCGCAAGATTCTTTGCTTCCGAGAAATCTTCGTTGAGGTTGTACAACTCCCACACATCTTCATCGAGTGGTGTGCGGTACTTGTGCATAGCCACTGCCTTCCAGCCATCCATGACTAGACCGCGATGGCCCAACATTTCAAAATGCTGAACTTTCTTTCGTGTTGGTTCGGCTGGGCTTTCAAATGAATACTTCATTGAGGTGCCATGCATCTTCATTTGTTGCACGCCACTCATGGTGTCTGGTTTCTCGGTGCCGATGATTTCCAACATCGTGGGAGCAAGGTCTGATACATGATGGAACTGATGCCGAAGAGTTCCTGCTGCGTCCTTCGGGAAACCTTCTGGCCAATGGAGAATCAGTGGGTCGCGTACGCCACCACCATGCGTGTTCTGCTTATAGAACTTGCATGGCGTATTTCCGGCCATCGCCCAACCAAGCGGATAGTTGTTGAACCACTGCGTCTCACCAATTTCATCGATGTACTTCAACGTCTCTTCAAGGTCAAACTTGGTGCGCTCGAAGTAGCGACCCTGGTTCATTGTCCCGTTGATTGTTCCTTCTTGCGATGCACCGTTGTCACTCATCACCATAAATATGGTGTTTTCAAGTTGACCAGTCATCTCAAGCGATTCAATCAGGCGACCAATTTGCTCATCTGTATGAGTCAACATTGCCGCGTATGCAGCCTGAAATCGAACGTACAGTCGCTTCTCATCAGCGCTTAAATCGTCCCATGCTTGAACACCAGGATTTCGTGGGGGCAGCACTGTGTCTTGCGGAATGATTCCCATTTCTTTCTGACGCGCAATTCGTTCATCTCGAGTGACGTCCCAACCTTTTTCAAAGACTGGCACATACTCATCAATCAATTCCTTGCGAACATGATGAGGAGAATGCCCAGCACCAAAAGCGAGATACAAGAAGAAGGGCTTTGAAGGAGCAAGGCTCTTTTGATTCAAGATCAGCGAGATTGATTTATCCACTAAATCTTCTGTGAGGTGGTAACCCTCTTTTTCCGGTGTTGCGATGTGATG
>JBIIJW010000053.1:0-7804 GCA_044233525.1 Ilumatobacteraceae bacterium
AGGGCCCCCTCCTCGGTACGAAATATCTGCAATCTCGCTTGGGTCATACCCCAGGTACTCGCCCATGGCGTTAATGCTGTGGTGCGAATACTGCCAGCCACACAACAAACCAATGCTCAACGTAATTTTGTCCCGCAAGGCTGGTTCACATTTCTTGACCCATGCGTACAAGCCTTCAAGTTGGCAAGGGATCGCAACTATGGCGAGTCGGCCAGGCGTGTCACGCAAGAGATGCAACGCGCTCGTTTGTTTGAGGTTGTGGTAGATCGAACCAGGCAGTGTGTCAATGTCCTCAGCCGTCGTGACCAGTCGGGCCGCGAACTCAATGCCATCCACATGGTCCAGTGCAACGACCGCATCAATTTGATTCGACGACAACAGATGCCTTAACAATTCCTTGATGAGCCCACCAGAACTTGCTGCGATGTTCCGCGCGGATGTTGTGCTCTGGGATAAGTGCACCGAACGCACGACCCCAAATGGCCCCACCGTCGCGCCTGGGAACAAATACTCCTGCAATCCGGCATAGTCCACCGATACCGCCGGACAGACCGATGCAGCTAATTCAGAACCAGCCGTTTCGGGTTCGTAAATGAGTCGAGAGGGATTCAGCGACACCTTCACTGTGGAATCGGCCATTTCGCAAGCGCCACAGCCAATGCACATTCCAGACGAGATAACTCCGGAGAGATCAGTTGACACGTTCATCTCTGTGCCGCTTTCGCAATCACATCGAAGTTCAACCCTGACCGTTGCTTCACCACCGGCAAAGCATGACGAATCTGTTCAGCGATGGTCGCCTGACGAGAAAGAGCAAACACCACTTTGTCTACAACAGTGTCTGGGTTTTTCAGAACGGTGGAATCCATTCCAAAATCAGCCATTGAGAAATCATCCAGAACTTCTTTGTACTTGTGACTCCACCCAACAACAACAGTGGGCGTCTCTGTACACAGACCGGAAATCATTGCGTGGAATCGAGAGGTCACCAACAGATCACTCATTCCAATCAACTTCCGCAGTTCTCCGGCAGACAAATCTGCGTCCACCAACACCACATTGACATCATCGTTTAATTGTGCACCCACTTCGCGACACACGGGCCCGTCATTCATGCGGCCTTCGCCATGGCCAACGCGATATGAATGGGGCGCGATAACGACGCCTTTACCAGTGGCACTTCGAATCCGTCGAACCAACTCAGCCATTGCCGATACATAGTTGTCGCCGCCGCCTTCCACAATTCCCCGAACCACTGCACTTGGCATGACAACGATAAATCCGTTTGACACATGC
Organism: Ilumatobacteraceae bacterium; assembly: GCA_044233525.1. Classification (GTDB taxonomy): domain Bacteria; phylum Actinomycetota; class Acidimicrobiia; order Acidimicrobiales; family Ilumatobacteraceae; genus UBA2093. The sequence continues at coordinate 1,297 of JBIIJW010000053.1, forward strand.
GCTATCTGGTCGGCGACGTGAGTTGGCAATTCGGCAGACTCGTCGAGAGAAAATGCAAGATCAGCAACATCGATCACGTTTTCTAAACGAAGGGAATCAAGATGTTCTCGGGTACGAGCACCGCGTGCACAAATCGCCGTGACTCGTGGCAGAACAATTTTTGACAAAAACTTGTTGACCGGTGACCGAAATGGGCCCAATGCCTGCGCAGCCTTCACTGTTGGAACACCCAACAACAACGGCACGCCAGTCATCAAGGCGTTGTACACAACAATGGGAATACCACGACCATCTGCGAAAGAAATTCCAGCAACATCCACCACGACATCTGAATTCAACATGGCGCGACAACCACGCGCCCTCACCCAACCGAGTGGTAACCGAACAAGACGGGCGAGCCTCGCGAGAACAGCCACCGGAAACTCGACAAGTGCAAGTCTGAGAGGCTGTAGCCCAACAACGTCCACCGGCGCAGTGTTTGGAACCTTTGGTGCGTCTGCTTCGGGATACGTGGTCAGCAGAGTGAATCGGCAATCACCCAACTTCTCGGGCATTCGTGCAATGACTGTTTCCACCATTGCGGCCGCACCTTTATTGGCAGAAAGTGCTCCACCAACAATGGCAACGCGATGACCCAACGAATTCACCGTGTCCTATGCGCGCGGAACAGACTGCGATGACTTGGTGGCTCGAACAACAAGGTCGGCTAAGAGCCCAACGGTGATCACCTGCAACGCAGCAAAAAACACCAACAGTGTGTTGGCTGCAAGACGGAAATCACGGTTTGACCAGTCATAGCCCAACTTAATGAATCCGGCGGCAAGCAAGAGCAAACCAATTGGCAAGAACACCTTTAGTGGGTTGTACGACAACGTCATGCGAATGACCTGCAAAATGTAGCGACGAGTGTCTCGTAGCCAGTGAAACTTTGATCGCCCTGCGCGCGGGAAGTACTCAATTGGGAAGAAGGCAATGCTGTAGCCATTACCCAAGAACGACATCGTGAGCGTTGTCACGCAAGAAAATCCCTTCGGGAGTTCGTGCACATATTGCATGGCCACATCGCGACGGAATGCGCGCAACCCAGAATTCAAATCCTTGATGTCCGTCTCGGATAAATAACTGGCCAATTTACGAATGATCCACTTGGCAGGTGTCCGAAGAAGTTTGTGAGTTCCTTCTTCTGTCTGGCGCCAACCCACAATGTGGTCATAGCCATCCATTGCATCCACCAATTCAGGAATCAGGTTGTTGGGATAGGTCATGTCAACATCTGTCCACACCACCACGCGTCCACGGGCTGCGGTTGTTCCCGTACGACGCGCTGCTCCACTGCCCTGATTACGCCGATGTGTAATCAGTGTGATTCCAGGGATACCGGCGAGCTCAGTTTCAGAACCGTCGTTTGAGCCATCGTCCACCACGATGATCTCAAAGGAGTAGCGAGACGCGGCGAGGGCCTCGCGAATGCGATCGATTTCGGCACGTAAATGCCCCTTCTCGTTGTAAATGGGAAGGACAACGCTTACGTCGCACTGGTCGGGGTGATACTCAGTCATTTTCTTAGATTCTCCGGTCAGCAGTGGGGGCTTCCCACCCGTTGCCACAGTACTCGCGCGACTGCAGGCTCATCGGCGACGATGGCCCACTTTCCGTCGGCAGGCGGTTTATCGCCCCACCCGTAGAGGCAGTTGTACGTTGGCGAGACCTTGGTACCCGGGCTGGAGAAGTCAAAGCGAACAATTCGCACGGGATGTAATCGGTAACGCAAGTAGTAGTACGACTCGTCGTTTCGAACTCCGGAATCAAACCCAACAAGTGTGGTTCCTGAACTCTTCACTTTTTGAATGGTGTTTGTTTTCCCATCCATGTCGTCACCACGCGTGAGCAAACTGCGTTGGCCCGACGTGATGTCTCCGATGGCGAACAACAACACCAACGCGACGACGGCAACACTGCGGGATCGTCGAGAGATGAACCACAACGAAAGACCAACAACGAAAAAGAACGCCGTGAACGTGAGAAACCCTGGTGAAACAACGTAGCGAGCAGCGTCGGCGCCAACGATATTCGGGAACACAATGTTTCCCCGTGCTGCTCCTCCCTTTACGCCATCTCCCCCATCGACAATCACATATGCGATAGAGAGCATCGGCATGACACCAAGAGATGCAATCCACGCTTTACTTGCAAAGACCTCACGTCGAGAAAGTGCCACAACGGCAACAACAACGACAGCAGGAACCATCATCTCTACATATCGGCCATACATGAGGTGATCTCCACGATTACCGTGAAGAAGCTGCAAACCGCCAGTGAAGATAATGGAGAACATGGAAAACGCAAGCACTGCGAGCGTGACTGCTTCAGCCCATTCGGCCTCATCAGATATCCGATGTCGTCGATGACGAATCGCAGACCGAACAGCAAAGGCAAGCCCTAGCCCCACGATTCCAGCTGTGGTGGCCAACAAATACCACGTTTGGCCGACCATTGTTCTCAAGAGCGCTGGCCACAGATCTGGCCTGAACAGCCTGCTGAGCAATCGATTCTCTTGGTCATATGACTCGAGGTAAATGGAAGCCTTCACGAATCTGTTCAAGAAATACGAAAAGGCGTACCCCATGATCATGGCAGAACCTGACATCGCCAAGGCTCTGAAGTTGAGGCGTTTCACTCGCCACAACCACATGCATAAGCCTGCGATGACAGGCAACAAAAGCGTGAAGCGGCCATGAAGCGACGGCATTAAACCTGTGAACAAGCACAGAAAAACTGCATCAGCGGTGCGGCGTGAACGAACCGCCCGAAACACAAGGGCGATGAATCCTAAAAACGCAAGACGGGCAGCAATCTCGGGCCACGCAAACATGGCACTCACAATTGTTCCTGGTAAGACAAGCACAAGCGCCGATGCCAGCAATCCCACTTGTTGCGAAGTCTTGAATGTCTTGACGGCAACACGGCCTGCACACCATGCAGTGAGAATTGCAAACAGAATGTTCACGAACAACGTCACTCGATAAGCGCCTGAAATTGATCCGGTGACAAGCCCTGCCAAGCCGGTCACGATTCCGAATCCGGCGGGATAAAAACTCCCCGTTGGAATTGGAGCTTCGACATGCCCGATGAGCGCCTGGCCATTAGTGAGAAAGCCCCATTCGTCGGGGTGAATAGTGGGCGACATCATTCGCGCGGCGACCGTGCCCATGAACCCAACGGCAGCTGTAGCACACACCCAAGCGACGACCAGATGGCGCGGTGTGGGCTGCAGAGGATCTGCACCGTGGAGCGCATTCCACACCCTGCGAACTTGTCTGGAAACCACGGAGAAACCCTAGTTTCTGCCGAGACTCAAACGAGGTAGCCCCTTAGAGGTAGCCCGCACCACCGGTGTGACGATGACCGCCTAATTGTTCTTGTTGACCCAACTTCACGAGCGCTTCACCCACGGGAAAATGAACGCTCGTCAACTGCTTCAGCTCGATTCCTGATGTGATGCGATTGTCCAGCAACCATGCCCCGTGCGAGGCCACCACTTCATTGAACAGTCGGCGAACTTCACGAGCATTACCGAATGATTCGCCGCGCTCCCACGACGACACCACCAACTTCAGTGCATCACGCGCAACGTCGTCCAATTCATAGTCATACTCAGCAGCCAATCGCTCGAAAATGACGGACAACTCATCATCTGAGTAATCAGGAAATGGCAAGGTGTAGTCAAAACGACTGGCAAGACCAGGATTCATTGACATGAACGTCTGCATTTCTGCTGGATACCCAGCAACCACCACAACAATCTGACCGCGGTTGTTTTCCATGTAGGCAAGGATTGTTTCAATTGCTTCGTGCCCGTAATCATTTGCATGATCTCGCGCCAGTGAATACGCCTCGTCGATGAAAAGCACACCGCCTTTCGCAGAGTCGAGTGCTTCGCGGGTTTTGATGGCAGTTTGACCGATGTAGCCACCCACAAGCTGTGAGCGATCGACTTCCACCACATGCCCACTACTCAGAAGTCCAAGCGACTTGTAGATGCGGCCGATATGACGGGCAACCGTTGTCTTTCCCGTGCCGGGATTGCCCGTGAACACCAGATGCGGAGACGGCGCAACTGCATTGAGACCATTGCGTCGACGGACCCGTGCCACTTTCTGAACATTGGTGATCTGTTCCACCAAACGCTTGACCGGCAACAGTCCAACCATCTCGTTTAGCTCACTTAATGGAGAGCGCTGTGATGCGGCGTCGGCTGAAACAGACTCCGTCACTACTGGGCCTTCCTTCAATTCGCTTGGACGTTGCGAACGCTTGCGGACCGACTCGGTGCGAGCTTCAATCTCGGCCTCACATTCCAAGACCACCAATTTCTCCGACCACTTCTCGACCACGTAATCGAATGACCCAAGAACCTGTTCCACTTCGGCCTCCGTGACCTCCTCGGCCAAGAATGAGTGCGTCGCAATCACTCGAACTCGTTGCCCATCGATCTTCTCTAGGCGCGCCTGCACAAATGGCATCCACCCTGTGCGGGATGTGACCCACTGGTGGACAGCAGGAGAATCCGAGACGGTGACAACTTCGGCATCAATACGAAGAACAAGTGTTCCGTTGAAACGTTCGTACAACGTGGCGGTTCCTTCCACTTCGTTTTTTGTTTGAAACGTGAGAGGCCAGGGAGCTGGATCGTCTTCATCGAACTCATCACCAAAGCTAGGCATGACATCGACCAACTTCAAAAAGTATTTGCCAATCCGCTCTTCTGCTTCGATGATGTGCATCATTTAGTACCTCCGGTGTTTTCTTCAACGTGATCGCCCCACTCATTGTCGAGTAGGTCAAAAAACGATTCCGTCCATGTTTCATACAACGACCATGTGTCATTCATCCACTGGTGCGCCAGATCGTGTTGAACACCCTCGTGCATCATGTACCACGCCTTCAAGACGAAAGCGGTGCGGCTGCGTCCGCCGTGGCAATGAACCACAACCTGGCGACCTTCGCGCAGGAAGGCGTTAATGGCGTCGACGCTTTCCTTCACCGCAAAGAACAAGTTCGGGTTTTGATCCCCCTCGTTATCTCGCATGTATACCTGACGGCGATGCGGGTGATTCACGAATCGATCCTCGGTGATGCACAGTGAGACAACGCCGAAGTCCTGCGGGACCGCTGCCGCACCATCGAGATTCGACGCCCACACTCCTGCTGGGTGCACCATCTTTGCGGGATAAGGGCGCTCGGGTGGAGTAATTGGTGCGTTTGACAAACCAAGCAATCGACGACTGATATTGACCAAGTCCTGACCCTTGTACGACATACGACCCGCATGCGGTGTGTCTAGGTATCCGTGAACATAGGTGGTCCAGCGAACGGGAATGCCCTGCAGCCCGTAGAAGGCACCAGCCATTGCACCTGCGATTGCGGCCACCGTGTCTGTATCTCCACCCAAGTTGATGGCCGCCACAATTGCGTCGTGGAAAGTTGTTGTTGTACGGACTGCCCACAGTGCTTGCCCAACAGCTGTCCATATTGTTCCGTTTGGCAACACGTTGTCACCTTCTGGATCGAAATCCGGCGACAAGACATCGGCAAATTCATTCTCTAGGAAAGACGCGTAAGGCGATTCTGAGAAAAATGCAAAAGCCGAGGAAACACTGGACGTGAAATCGCCAGTGATGATGGTGCTACGAATGACGTCGGCAACGAACGCTGCGCCGAATGCCGCAGACGGATCAAAATGCGTGAGTGCTGCTTGAGCCATTGCCAACTCTGTGGCGTGAGCACGTGACAAGCGAACCCCGTAGACCCCAATAGGAGCAATACGCATAACTGCACCATTGCTCGCGGTTCGACCACCGAGTGCTTCATGCGCAGCTTCTGCAGCACCAACATGAGATTTCGCACGCAGTGAGTGCGAGATGGTGATGCCAACATCTTTCGCCGTCGCAGACCATGTTCGGAAATGACGCCACACAACATCTGGGGAGAAACCATTTGCTTCTTCCAAAGCATGAGCCAATGCCAGAGCCATCTGTGTGTCATCGGTGAACTCGCCTGGAGCCCATCCAAAACCACCGCCACCAATCATCTCTCCAATGCCACCGAGGACAGGCTGTGGGAATCGCTGTGCGTACAGGCCGCCTGGTTTGAATTCAAAGGGTGCACCAACTGCGTCTGCAACGGCAGTACCCATGAGGACTCCGCATGCTCGAACTTGCTGGGGATGAGTGAACCGGGTGACCCCGGTAAAAGTGGCGTGATCTGTGGTCATAATGCTCCATTCCCTTGCACCGTGGGATAAGGGTACAAGTGACTAGAATATAGCACATGGGTGTTTTAACCCTTATGAAATAAGGGACAGAGTGACCAAAATGTGTCAAAATGTCTTTATGGCCCCGGCAAAGAGAACAAAGCAGATGGACTTCTACGTCTACGTCGACACCGTGGTGTTCACGATTAATCCAGACAGAGCCGTTGCTGCGCGCGACAGGCTTGAGGTACTGGT
>JBIIJW010000055.1:0-7630 GCA_044233525.1 Ilumatobacteraceae bacterium
TGAAGGGGGAGAAGACCCACGGTTCGTCGCTCGTCGGTTGGTCATCTTCGCGAGTGAAGACATTGGCTTAGCGGATCACACAGCGCTTCTCGTTGCTGTAGCTGCCGCTGATGCGCTTGAGCGAGTAGGGCTGCCAGAGGCGCTTCATCACCTTGCGCACGCCACAGTGCATTTGTCGTTGGCACCGAAAAGTAGAGCTGTCACCGAGGCTATTTCGGCAGCGATGGGCGATGTCCGCGAAGGTCGAACCGGGCAAGCTCCTCCCACCACTATGGAGCCGCCGTCATTTCGTCCGTTGGGATTCGACCCTCCGCGCTACTACCGTGGCCCCTCATGATGAAGCGTATGTTTTGGTTTCTGCTCGGAGCTATCGCTGGCGCCTACGCAGTGCTGTGGGGAAAGAAGAAGGCAACAGAAGTTGCAGAAAACCTCACCCCGGAAGCCATTGCTCGTTCGTTGTTCGATACTGTCCGCGCACTTGTTCGTCGCGCAATCGCCATGTACAAAGGTGAAGAGGCCGACCCTCCGCCATCTGTGCTGTAGGAATTCTCTCTTTCTCTGAGAGGGCGAGAGATAGCATGGGATTTCCATGTCGTCTTCATCGTCTTCGCCTCGTAGTGCGGATCAACTGCGTTCGTCGTTCTCGTCTTTCTTTGGAGAGAGAGCGCACACGGTCGTGCCGTCTGCCAGCCTGATTCCACACGATCCCACATTGTTGTTCACCGTGGCTGGCATGGTTCCGTTCAAGCCGTACTTCATGGGTGATGAAGTGGCGCCATACAACCGGGCCGTCACGGTTCAGAAGTGTGTTCGCGCAGGCGGCAAGCACAACGACCTCGACGATGTGGGCAGAACAAAGCGCCACTTGGTGTTCTTTGAAATGTTGGGCAACTTCAGTTTTGGTGACTACTTCAAGACAGATGCAATTCCTTGGTCATGGGACCTTGTTACAAATGTGTTCGGATTCGATGGTGATCGTCTCTGGATAACAGTTCATGAATCGGACGATGAAGCAGAGGCCATCTGGCACGAGCAAGTTGGTGTCCCGATGAATCGCATTCAGCGCCTCGGAGACAAAGACAACTTCTGGCAGGCCGGCGACACAGGGCCTTGTGGACCATGTTCCGAAATTCACTACGACCGCGGACCCGCATTTGGTCCAGACGGTGGACCACAAAACGATCCACACGGAGATCGTTTCATGGAGTTTTGGAACCTCGTGTTCATGCAATACAACCAAGCCAGTGACGGTTCGCGTTCCCCATTGCCGAAACCAAGCATCGATACCGGCGCAGGATTAGAGCGAATTCTGGCACTGGTGCAAGGTGTCGATTCGGTATGGGAGACAGATGTTCTCTTCCCATTGATTGAAGAAGCACAGTCAGTTACCGGTGCCACGTATCGTTCCGGCGATTACAACGACCGCAACAGCTTTAGTTTGCGAGTGCTGGCAGAACATGCCCGGTCAGCAACCATGCTGATTAACGACGGAGTATTCCCCAGCAACGAGAATCGCGGCTATGTGTTGCGACGAATCATTCGTCGAGCTATCCGACACGCATTCCTTTTGGGTACTGAAAAATTGGTCATGCCATCGTTGTCCAGTGTTGCCATCGATGTCATGGGTAATGCGTATCCAGATGTGCGGGCCAACAAAGATTTCATTCTCGGTGTGCTCACCAAAGAAGAAGAACGTTTCCGTAACACATTGAAAACTGGCCTTGGAATTCTCGAAGAAGACTTCTCATCGGGCGGGTCCAAACTTTCTGGACGTTCTGCGTTCTTATTGCACGACACATATGGATTCCCACTGGAGTTAACCCAAGAGATTGCCTCCGAGCGCGGCATTGAGGTTGATATCGACGGATTTGAATCTGAAATGGCTCAACAGCGCACGCGAGCAAAAGATGCTCGCAAATCTGGTCGTGCAGACGGGGACCGCGTTGAGGCGTACCGCGAGGTTTTGGATGCACATGGCACGACGGAATTCGTTGGATACATCAGAGATTCCTCAGAGTCCACCGTTCTTGCCGTCGTGGATGGTGACGATGGCTTAGTGGAGGTTTTCCTCGATCACACTCCGTTCTATGCCGAGAGTGGTGGCCAAGTAGGCGACATTGGAACTCTTGTACACGAATCATTTGAACTTGAAGTTGTTGACACAACATTTGCTCTGCCTGGCTTGCGTCGTCACGTTTGTCGCGTGACGCGTGGAGACGTGCGCGAAGGTGTCGTTGTTGCAGCCACGATCAATGTCGAGGCTCGCACTGCTACTCGCCGAAATCACACAGGGACGCATGTGCTGCACTGGGCCTTGCGCACTGTTCTGGGTGAACACGTCAAGCAGGCAGGGTCATTGGTGTCACCCGACCGACTTCGATTTGACTTCAGTCACTACGAAAGCGTGACGCCTGAAGAAATTGAAAAGATTGAGTTATTGGCCAACGCACAGGTGCTCGCAAACACTTCGGTTGATGCGTTTGAAACTTCTAAAGAAGAGGCTCTTGCAGCTGGCGCTATCGCTTTTTTCGGCGATAAGTACGGCGACACTGTGCGAGTTCTGCGGGCCGGCGCTTCCACTGAATTGTGCGGAGGCACGCATGTGTCGGCAACGGGCGATATTGGAACCATCAAGATCATTGCTGAGTCGTCCATTGGTTCAAACTTGCGACGCATTGAAGCCGTCACGGGAGAGAATGCTGTCAAGTACATCCAGCGCACCAACGATATTTTGCAGAAAGTCTCCGCGGCTTTGGGTACGAAGTCGGACGATGCCATCTCTGGAGTTGTACGCAAGTTAGATGAGCTAAAAGCAGCGCAGGACGAAATCAAGACTCTGCGTGCGCGACTTGCGGCCGGGCGCGCCTCTGAACTGTCAGCAGGTGCGGTTGATGGTGTTGTGGTTGAACGGATTGACGGTCTCAGCGCAAATGACTTACGTGATCTTGCGCTAGCCATTCGTCAACAAAGCGGTATTCGTGCTGTGGTGTTGGCGGGCGAAACAGATACCGGTGGAGTTTCGCTTGTGGCAGCAACATTGCCAGCATTGAAGTTGAATGCAAGTGATTTCATCAAAGATGCGGCACGTGCTGTTGGTGGTGGAGGCGGAGGAAAGGGCGACGTTGCAACCGCCGGCGGAAAGAATCCCGCAGGCATTGAAGACGCTCTTCACATTGCTCGAGATAAGGCGCGCGAGATCATCGCTTCCGCTTCGTAAGCCGTGCGGTTACTTGGCATTGACCTCGGTTCAAAGAGAATCGGCGTTGCGGTTTCAGATAGAAGTGGCACTATTGCTTCGCCACTGATCGTCATCAATCGCGCCAGAACTCAGCGCCTCGACCATGAAGAAATTGCTCGGTTGGTCGTTGAAGAAGAGGCCGAGGGTGTTGTTGTGGGATTGCCACTGAACATGGACGGGACCGAAGGAAGTGCCGCTGTTGCTGCCCGACAGGAGGTAGATCGGATGGCTACGGTGGTGGGCGTGCCTGTTTACTTGCACGACGAACGTCGTTCCACTGTTCAAGCCGACCAGTCCATGGCGCAACGAAACATGAATGCAATCGATCGGCGTACAGTTGTCGACAAAGTTGCTGCTGCATTCATCCTGCAGTCATGGCTGGATGCGCATCGTGAAGGACCAACGTCATGACTGGCGATCCACTCCTGCCGAACGATTGGAAGACCGACCCCTGGGATGACGTATCGGCTGTTCCAGATTCGTCAATAGACGATGTGAAGCCCGGTTTTGATCATTTACGTCAGCCTGTTCGCATGGTGGTCAGTGTTGTTATTGCCACTGTTTTGTTGTTGGGCGCCGCAGGATGGTGGGCTATTCATCAATTGAATCCCGCTGGAGATCCGGGTGCACCCGTGAACTTCACGGTCACCGATGGCGACACTATGGCGTCGGTTGCCGCCCGTCTTGACGCCGATGGCATCATCTCCAATGGGCGATTGTTTCGTTGGTATGCGTCAACAAAGGGCGACATCACCTTGGTGCCGGGGTACTACGCACTGAAGCCGGGGGACAACGCGGGAAACATTATTGAGGCATTGTCTACTCCGCCAGCTCAAACATTTGTGTCCGTTACTTTTCCAGAGGGCATGACCATCGCCCAGATGGGTGAACGTTTGGCGTCAAAACTCACTTTTATGACGAAGGACGATTTTCTCGCTGCAGCAACGGACGGAACGGTGACGTCAGAACTACTTCCGAAGGGTGTCACCACTCTTGAGGGGCTCTTGTTTCCAGACACGTATCAAGTGTCTGGTGATGGTTCAGAAACGCGAGTCGTCTCCACAATGGCGGGAATGATGGAGCGCGTTGCCAGACAGGTTGATTTGAAATCTGGTGCGCGCATTCGTGGGTTTAGTCCGTATGAAATTCTCATCATCGCATCGCTGATCGAGCGAGAAGCAAAGGTTGCAGAAGATCGACCAAAGATTGCACAGGTCATTTACAACCGACTTGCAGAGAAGATGAAGCTTGAAATTGATGCCAGCGTGAAATACGGGCTCGACCCTTCAATGTCCTGGACCGACATGAAAGCCACAGATACTCCGTACAACACCTACTTGCGTGATGGACTTCCGCCAACACCGATTGCAAATCCCGGGCGCGCGTCCATTCAGGCAGCGCTCGCACCAGCCGGAGCTCCGCCAAAGAGTGACGAAGCGTGTCAAGGTTTGCCAGCAGGCGAGAAGTGTCGGTACTTGTTCTACGTCTTGGCAGACAAAACGGGACGTCACGTGTTTGCAACAACGTACGAACAGCATCTCGCCAACATTGAAATTTCGCGCGCGGCTGGCGTGTTGCCATGACGCACAATGCTCCAGTCGTTGGGGCTGTCCTTGGCTCTCCTGTGGCTCATTCGTTGTCGCCTGCACTCTACGTCGCGGCGTTCACTGAATTGGGACTGAGTGGAGATTATGTTGCGATCGACTGCGACTCCACCAATCTTGCAACTACGTTCTCACGGCTTCACAGCGAACACATTCAAGCTCTCTCCATCACGATGCCGTTGAAGGAACTGATTATCCCTTTTTTGAGTTCCATTGATTCCAATGCGCAGTTACTGAACGCCGTAAATTGCGTGTCGTTTCATGATGGAGTCGCGGTTGGACACAACACGGACGGTGATGGTTGTTGTGATGCGCTGGAAGAACAGGGTGGAGCTTCTCTGAGTGGTGCGACTGCAGTGGTCTTAGGGGCAGGAGGAACGGCTCGGTCTGTTGCGTTGGCATTAGGTCGTCGTGGGGCTCATGTGGTGGTTGTGAATCGCACGCCCGAAAATGCAGAAGCATTATGTGCTCGCCTATCTGTCGACATCAAGGCCCATGGCGGAGACGTTCGCCGTGGATCGTTTGAGGATGTTCGCAGTGCCACCATCCTCGTGAATACAACGTCCGTCGGAATGAATTCCACTGAGACTCCGTTTCCGTCTCAATTTCTTCATTCGGGTCTTGTGGTGCTTGATGCCGTGTATCAGCCAATGGTCACCACCTTGATGGCAGATGCTGGTGCGGTCGGTGCGAGAACGGTCGATGGATTGTGGATGTTGATTCAGCAAGCCCGTCGTCAATGTGTGCACCAATTCGGCCAAAAGCCATCGGTCAATGCTCTGCGAAGAGCCGCAGAGCGCGAACTTTCGCACCGTCACAAGTAGCCTTTAAGCGTGCTTAGGTACCTGACAGCTGGCGAATCTCACGGACGGGCTCTCACTGTCATTGTTGAAGGTCTTCCCGCGGGTCTTCCCATCCTCGCCGAGCACATTGAGAACGACTTGGCACGTCGGCGCCTGGGGTATGGCCGCGGTCCGCGCCAGCGTTTCGAAAAAGATGTCATCACCTTGGTGGGCGGTATTCGTCACGGTCGAACCTTGGGTTCTCCGGTCTCGATTGAAATTCAAAACTCCGAATGGTTCCGTGGAGATAAGTGGCACGAAGAGATGTCACCAGAACCAGGTGCAACGAAGACTCCGCTGACGCAGCCTCGACCCGGACACGCCGACCTTGTGGGAATGCAGAAGTATGGCTTTTCAGATGCGCGCGATGTTCTTGAACGAGCAAGCGCTCGCGAGACCGCGGCGCGAGTTGCTGCTGGAGCTTTGGCGAAACAGCTTTTGTCGCACATTGGCGTTGGGGTGCTTAGTCATGTCGTTCAAATCGGTTCTGCACGTGCACAGAGCGAATCTCTTCCTGCCATGAACGACCTCGATGCAATTGATGCTTCGGAAGTTCGTTGTTTCGATCCCGCAGCGGAAGCGGCAATGATTACAGCAATTAAAGAGGCCGCTAAAGAGGGTGACTCGTTGGGCGGAATTGTTGAAGTCATTGCCTATGGCGTTCCTATTGGATTGGGAAGTCATGTGCATTGGGACCGAAAAATCGATGCGCTGTTGGCTCAGGCCGTGATGAGTATTCAAGCTGTCAAGGGTGTTGAAATTGGCGACGGCTTCGAGGTGTCTGGATTGCGCGGCAGTGAATCCCACGACCCCATTCATTGGGATTCTGTTCATCGGAAATATGTACGCGAAGGTCATCGTTCTGGCGGAACCGAAGGTGGCATCACAACTGGCGAACCCTTAATTGTTCGTGCTGCAATGAAACCATTAGCAACCTTGAACAAACCAACACTTAAGACCGTCGACACCGTCACAAAAGAAGAAACCGTCAGTTTCAAAGAGCGAACAGATGTCACCGCTGTACCAGCGCTTGGCGTCGTGGCGGAAACAATGGTGTCCCTTGTGCTTGCTGCAGAAGCTCAGCGCAAATTCGGCGGGGACTCGCTTGCGGAATTCGTTCGCAATGCCCGCTCCTTTGAGGCCACACTGGAGTCGTGACCACTCCACCCATCATTGTTCTTGTCGGCCTGATGGGTACTGGCAAGACCACGGTTGCTCGGAGTCTCGCCGATCATTACAAGTCCGATTGTCTCGATACAGACAAACTCGTGGAACAATCAGCAGGGATGTCAGTGCGCGACATTTTCTCGCAACAAGGCGAAGACGCCTTTCGGTCGATGGAATCAGATGTTCTGGCCCAATGTTTGCGATCGCCTCAATCGACAGTCGTTGCTGGAGCCGGCGGAGTTGTTCTTAAGAAAGAGAATCGAGACTTGCTGCACGACGCTCGCAACACTGGTCGAGCAATTGTGGTGTGGCTCCATGCGCGGCCGGATGTTCTTGTAGAGCGCACGAAGAAGGGTGTGCATCGACCCTTGTTAGATAACGACCGTGCAGGGACATTGCATCGTTTGACGCAAGAGCGTGGCCCGTTATACGGCGAAGTAGCAGACATTGTTGTCGATGTTTCCGAGAGGTCATCTGAGTCGGTGACGGCTCTCATTATTGATGCCATAACCGTGGCGACAGAAGGGCGCGGTGGTAGTAATGAGTGAGATGAACCGCGTAACTATCAACCTGGGCGACCGCTCCTATTCGGTACTGGTTGGTCGCGGAATTATCAATGAGACCTCCACTTTGTTGCCAGCATCATCGCAGCGCGTTGCTGTTGTTACTCAAGAAGGCATTCCACCATCGTGCATCCCAAATTTTCCTCACCATCAGGTCTCCGTGCATCACATTGGAGTTGGTGAAGAACACAAAAATCTGTCAACAATCGAACGTCT
>JBIIJW010000056.1:0-7524 GCA_044233525.1 Ilumatobacteraceae bacterium
TACCGTCTCGCCCACCACGATGATCTCCGCGCAGCAGGCGGTATGGCCGTTGATGTTCGCGAAGTAGAAGCAGGCGAATCATTTTCAATTGGCGATGTCAATGTGACAGTTCACGCAACAGACCACAGACCAGTTGCACCCACTGTTGGTTTCCGCTTTACACACGACGGAGTTGTTGCCGCTCTTGCTGGCGACACCATCCCATGCGACGGCCTCTACGATATGTGTCAAGACGCAGACTTCTATGTTCAAACTGTCCTCCGTGAAGATCTTGTGCGAACGTTTGCTCCGTTAGTTCCCACAGGAGAACGCTTCCTCGACATTCTCGATTATCACTCCACTGTTCAACAAGCAGCACAAACAGCAACTCGATGCAATGTGAAAACGCTTGTTCTCACGCACTACGTTCCAGCAATTCAGCCTGGGCAAGAACCTGAATGGCACGCCATGGCGGCTGAACACTTCTCTGGTGAAATTGTGATTGGGCCAGACCTTACGTCTGTGGAGAAGTAGTTTTCTGTGTGGTCGCGAGCCACACACCAAGAATTGCCACAATCAAACCAATCATTGAGAGCACTCCCAGTTTTTCACCAAACAAGATTGCACCCTCCACTGTGGATAGCGCTGGCGTGAGAAAAAACAAACTGCTCACTTGAGATGCTGCTTGTCGATGCAACAACCACAGCATGATGAGAATGGCCGCTAGCGACAACACACCCACCGCCCATGCAAGTGACATCACACTTCGTGTGGTGAGTGTGAAATCCCACCCCTCTACCACAACTGCTCCAACGCCAAGGATTGCGGTTGTGGACAGGTATTGCCACGCGGTTCCTGCAAGCAGTGGCACGCCAACAGCAGAGCGTCGCTGAATCAATGTGCCACCAGACATTCCAAGCACTGCAAGACCCATCGCGATGAGTGCAACTGAAGTGATCTCATCAGATGCGCCACCGCGCTCAATCACCACTGCCAACACACCGACACATCCGAGTACCACTCCAAGAATGCGACGTTGCGACAAGTCTTCGCCCAGAAGAAGCCTGCCAAGAACTGTTGTGACCACCGGATGTAATGCGGCAATTAATGCACTGACCCCAGATGGAAGTCCATGATCAATGGCCACAAACACCCCGCCGAGATACATCGCGTGAATACCGACACCCACCAGTGACTGGACTCGAATCTGACCCCAAGACAGGGACGCTTCGCGGGTGACACGCGCCAAGAGAAAGAGAATCCCCGCTGCAATGGCCGTTCGCACCGTGAGGAATGTGAGTGGACCCGCATCTTTCGTGCCGTATCGCGCAACGATAAAACCCGTACTCCACAAGAGAACAAAGACCCCCGGGGCAAGCGCTGCCACGCGTGAGGAGGTGGCAGCTCCAGTCGATGTCATTCCAATGACTGTAGGTGGTGCGGGGTTCGGTACTCTGCCCACATATGAACAACAAAGAACTTCTCGATGCAGTCTGCCCAACCATCAACGTCATTGGCTCCGCCTTTTATTTCATTCCTGAAACGCTTGCTGCCGGAAAAGAACTCGGCCTCGGAGGAATGGAGTTTTATATCCAAGGTCGTGGTGGCCAAATGGGCAACACTGACTCCGCATCAGTAGCTGCCGCATTTGGGTACTTCAGCCCAGCACTCATCAAGAGCGTGTGGGATGCTGCATGTGCAAAGTGTGAACCGCGCAAAGCGGGGGCAGCGCACATGGAAGCCGCAGCAAATCTTGGTCGTGCAAAGTTTGCATCGCTTCCTGGCCTTGACGCTTTCGTTGCAGCAATGGACAAAGTAAACAATGCTGCCAACCCAGAAGGACTTGGTTTGTATGCAGCAATTCGCACCGAGACTCTCGCATCCGACGCTGCCGGTCGCGCAATGCAGTTACTCGCAATCCTTCGCGAGTTCCGTGGCAGTGCGCACTTGGTTGCACTTCGCGCAGCTGGAATTGATGGCAAGAAGGCTCATGCCTCGAAGCGCCCGGACATGTGGAAGACATTTGGCTACAGCGAAGACGAAATGCCCGTCATTGACGACGCATTCCTCGCCCAGATGGCAAAGGCCGAAGAAATTACTGACGCAATTGTTGAACCTGCATACGCTGTCCTCACCGATGCAGAAAGAGCAGCACTTGTTGCCGGCGTGAAGGCCGCCAAAGAGGCGCTTGCAAGTTAACCCTGCTGTTCAGAAAGATTTTTCGAAATCTTGCTAAACGCAGAGGCGATTGCCTTGATCTCCGCCGGAGAGAGAAGGTCAATCATCAGACGTCGAACGCTGTCGAGGTGTTCAGGGGCTACTTGCTTCAGTAAATCAAAACCTTTGGGAGTCAGACTTGCGTACGCAGCGCGGCCGTCTTCTTCTGATTGAACACGCGTTACCAACTTCTTCTTCAACACGCCATCCATCCGGCGTGTGAGTCCACTTCGTGTTAGACGAAGACTGTCTGCAAGATCACACATACGTAAACGTTGGTCTGGCGCCTCGGACAACATGGCCAACAGTTGATAGTCGCCACGGTCGAGACCAAAGGGAGCGAGATCTTTCTCAATGGCCCGCAACAAATCGCCAGAAGTCTCGATATAGGTGCGCCACGCTGCCATTTCAGCAGGAGTGAGCCACTTTGTTGCCATGTCATCAACCTATCGGGGGGAATACAGAATGATTGCTATCGCAACTATATCGCGATATAGTTGTGTCCTCAACTACCCAATAGTGAAAGTGAGACATCATGGACATCGTCCTCCTCATTGCAAGAGTCCTCTTTGCATTCATGTTTCTTGGTTCAGGCATCAACCACCTGAAGCAGGCTGATGCAATGGCTGGATACGCCCAGTTCAAGAAAGTGCCACTGCCAAAACTGTCCGTTCAGTTGTCTGGCGTTGTCATGTTGCTTGGCGGCCTCTCTGTCATCCTCGGAATCTGGACAGACATCGGCGCGCTCGCGTTGGCAGTTCTTCTTGTTCTCATGGCAGTCAAGATGCACGACTACTGGAACGCAGATGAATCATCAAAGCAAGTGGAAATGATCGGGTTCATGAAGAACATCTCCATGGCCGGTGGCGCTTTATTCATCTTCGCAGTATCAGCTGCTGAGGGCGCTCAATTCCCACTTCAAATCGTTGGCGGACTTATTCAGGGATAGTCCCCCACCACAACTTCAGCGAAGCCGGGGTAGCAATGCCCCGGCTTTTGCCGTTCTTAGAGTGACATTCGATTCAAGAGGTCAGCAACACTGGCAATTCCAAATCCAATGTTCTGATCCGAGATGCCGTATGGCATCACTAAATGATCACCATGAATCATTGACCCACAGGAGTACACCACGTTAGGAACATAACCATCACGCTCATCTTCGCGGGGACTGAGGAGCGGCTGGTCCAATGCTCCAATGACTCGTGCAGGGTCATCTAGATCTAAGAGAATCGCGCTGAGGGTATACGTCCTCATGGGCCCCACACCATGCGTGATGAGCAACCAGCCACCTTCAGTTTCAAGTGGCGATCCGCTGTTTCCTAATTGAATAATTTCCCATGGGCGAGCAGGAGTCTGCATATCCATCGATGCACTCCAATAATCAAGATGGTCGGAGAACGTAATGGAATTGGTCTCATGATCTGCACGCGACATCGCGACATACATGCCACCAATTTTTCGGGGAAAGAAAGCCATTCCTTTCCCTTTTGCAGCAGAGCCAGCAATGGGGTGTGTTTCAAACACGAGAAAATCTTCTGTTGACAGAATCTGCTGAGAAATTCCTACTCCATCAAACGCGGTATACGTCGCAAGATATTTTGTTGACCCATCATCCTCAATGAATCGCACGAAACGTGCGTCTTCCATCCCTCTCCATTCCGCATACGAGATAGGCCACAGAATCCTCTCTGATAAGTCTCGCTCTTCTGGAAACGTCACCGAGTAGTTACGTTCTGCAATCATTCGGAAATGATGAACAGTTGTATCCGCATTACGAAAAGAATCTCGACAATCGAGAAACCGATACAACACGTCATTCAATTCCGTCAAGGTAAACGTGTCGCCGAGTTGTCGAAGGATGAAGCCGGCGTTTTCCCCCATGTCGTCCATCTCTTCCAAAAGACCCCGAAAGTTACTTTGTTGAAGCATCGGCTCCCAATGGGTACCGATGATGGGATGTTCACCTGGACTGTCAACCTCAATGTCACCTTCGCCATTCACAATTCCAGAACGAAATCCGATGGACGAGCGATGTCCTTCTCCAATTCCTCGAACACTCATCACAAATCGCAGTGATCCAGCATCAACATCCGTTTGGTCCGGGTGCGCCACCATCGATGGATTTGTTAATGCCGAACTTTCAACCGAGAACTCATGCGTAAAGACTGCGCCAATCAAACGCCATCGTTCATCTGAAAGCACCAAACCCGGCTGCACTCGATTCGCCATTCGATGAGCATGGGTTTCAAATTCTTTTGTGAGGTCTTCGTGACGATCTACAAAACGGTTGTACACATCATCGAGGGAAGCATTCACTTCATCGTCCGATAATGCAAGAACCCGCTCTAACACCTGTGTTGCTCGAGATTGTGTGGCGCCAAAATCTTCCTGGCCAGCTACAAACAACCGCGAGATGACGCGCCGAGAATCTGGCATCAATCGATGATTGGTGCGTCGAACTAATGGGTTATGTGGATGCCGATCAATCACACAAGCCACATTGCAGATCGATGTTGCATCGTCGACAACATGGCCAACGTAGATTCAGCGCCTTGATTCTTGTTGACCCCGTCGAGGTGTAAACCGTCGTATCCACCGCCGCTTTCTAAATCAATCATGTGCATCCCAGAGTCGTTGTTTCCTAAAAACCAGTTCCCCGCCATGTGCACAACCTCATCCCACGCATCGTCACCAGTTATGTCTCCTGCCCGAATAGCCGCATCGGCAATTGCAGCAACCTCAATCGGCTGTTGGTCGAAACGTGGCGAAAGATCGTCTGGTCCGCGGCCACCTACTGGGGTCACAGAGAGATGGTCACTTAATGTCTCGCGTTCCACCAACCACTCAAGTAGTTGCACTCCTCGTTGCACGAGCGTCGAATCATTCAATGCAACTCCGCACGCCATCATTGCTTCCGGAATGACTGCATTTGCATAAGTGAGGCGTGGCTCAATCCACGGCCACGCGGCGCTGTCACTTTTATGAAACGCAAAAGTTGAAAGCGCATCATGAAGAAGATTGATGGCATTCGTGTTCGTACGGTCTACGTCCACCATTGCTGCGGCGCCTAATACAGCGAAACACATTGAACGAAGCGATGTTGGCCTCGCAGTCGCACCAATGTGAAATGCCTCGTAACACCTGTTTCGCACCTCGGTGTCGCCAGATTTCTGCACCGCTTCACCAAAGGCCCATAGAGCTCGACCCCAACAATCTTCTGTCGACGGCGTGTCTTGCCACATTCGCTCAAAACTCATGCGATTATGGATAGCGCCATCATGTCGTTGTGCATCAAGCAAAAACCGCGCCGCTACTCGGGCAAGTGTTGCGGCTTCTGGACAGTTGCAATCATGCCGGACACTAACGACAAGAAGTCGAGCATTGTCATCGGTGCAATAGCCCGTTTCGAAACGCGGATGTGAGTACAAGGCATGTTCGATGATTCCCCGATCGTCTGTCAACCGAGTGAGATGGCGCAACCCAGTGCGTTGTTTCGGTTCGCGGACAGCCATCACCGTGTCACTCCTTCAGAAATGAGCACTTGAACAGCAAGATCAACGTATTTGGCGGCAATTGCCGGCCAACGGTGCTCTGCAGCAAGTGGCCATGTTGCAGCGGCCATTTTCTTCAGCAATTCTTCATCAATCGCCACTTGTTTGATTGCATGAGCCAAAGACACTGAGTCACGGTGAGGAACAACAAGTCCGGCACCATCGGACAACAACTCCACTGCATGCGGGAAACGAGTAGCAATCACTGGCCGACCTGCCGATACAGCATCAACCAACACCCCTGAAGTGATTTGATCGTCCGAGTCATATGGCAAAACCACACACGTTGACTCATTGATCAAACTCAACAGCGATGGCAATGACCGATAGGCGTCATCGAAAGTGATTTGTTGAGAGACACCAAGCAGCTCAGCACGTCGCTTCAACATCTCCCGGTACTGTTCACCATCGTTGGCCTTAATCTTGGGATGAGTCTCCCCAGCGACCGTGTAGCGGACACGATCTCGAAGTTCTGGCAACATCGCTAAAGCGTCGATGACCCATTCAATGCCCTTGCCTGGTCCAAGCAATCCCCATGTCAACAGTGAAACATCAGTGGATGCTGGCAAACAGGTTCTTTCGGGCACTGTTGCACCATGCGGAATTGTGACCACCTTGTCTGGTTCAACATCAAACACACTGAGACACCGTTGATGCGCAACTTCCGTCATCGCAACAGCTGCATCGGTTCGACGCAACAACGCTTCAAAGACATTTCTTTGACCTTGCGTAGGCATGAGCGGCACCGTGTGCATCGTCATCAGAACAGGAACATGTACATCACGAAGTAGTTGCAACACATCTGATCCGTCATTACCTGGAAAGATTCCAAACTCATGTTGAACCAATAGGACATCGAAAGAGTTAATGATGCGTGCCGCATCGACTCGTGATTGGACCGACCCCGAGGTCCATTGGCCAACTACTTCTGTGCCCAGCGAATAAACCGCCCCGTCGTTCATTTGAATGACCCCGACTCGATTAACTCCCACATCTTTTAAACCTCGATAGAGAGCTGACGCAAACGTGGCTAAACCACATTGGGTGGGTGGGTACGTACTGAGAATTGCAATTGATGGCGCTCGGCCGACGGCCGGATGAAGTGAACGCAACCAGACAGGACTGCTGACGAGCGGTGTCTGATCAAGTGTTGTTTCCATTACTTTCTCCCCTTTGCACGTTGGCTACTGCGACGATTTGATGAAACGGTGATAGTTCCAAGTCCCAGCAACAAGAGCAATCCGCCCACCACACTGACCAAGCCAATTCGAAGGCCTGTTTCAGGAAGCTCCGCAGGGAACAACACGTCCAGCACATCCTCGGTTCCCGTGGGATTATCAGGCGTTACTACTTGAAGTTCAACGGGCACCGTGGTTGTCGTGACTGGCGCAAGCGTGGTGGTTGTTGTTGGTGCAAGTGTGGTGGTTGTTGTTGGTGCAAGCGTGGTGGTTGTTGTTGGTGCAAGTGTTGTTGTAGTAGTTGTAGCCACATACGGCACGGTTACTTGTTGATTCGGAGAGACCACTTGTCCCGCAGCTGCAAAGGCAGTGTTTACAACTGAGGTCTCGATATCTCCAGTCACTGTCGTGTACACCGCGGTACAGGTCACTGTGTCGTTCACAGCCAACGTTGTTGCCGCTGGCCCACAATTGAACGGTTCACCACCATTGATCTTGTCGTCGTCCACCGTGAACTGCACTGGCCCAATCGCCACATTGCCTGAATTACGAATCACATAGGTGTAGGTAATGAGTTGCCCAGCACCGGAATAGTTCTC
>JBIIJW010000057.1:0-7501 GCA_044233525.1 Ilumatobacteraceae bacterium
AGATTCCATGAATGTGTTCTGCGCCGTGGGTGTAGTTGTTCGGGCTCTCTGGCTTCACGACAGTGTCGAATTCTTCGACAATCTCACCTTCGCCATTAACAACAATGGCCGCGAGTTGAACAATGCGGTCGGTGGTGGGGTCGACCCCCGTTGTTTCAAAGTCCACAACGGCGAATGACACGTCTTTGAGGGACTGAGAAGCGGGAATGCGTCGGGGCTTGTTCATGTGTGTCACTTTAAGTGTGGGGTAGTGCAAGGTAACGGCTGTCCCACATGTGAAACATTACGCAGTCGGTGGCGTCATGACATCGATGATGGCTTGACGATCGAAATAGTCGCGCCACAGTGTGAGTTTTCCATCCGCAATTTCGAAGACTCCGGCAACGGGCAGCGTGGCCCATCGGCCGTGAATCTCTACTCGGTCATCGCGTTCATTCAGAACAAGCCCGTTTGTCATGTCGCCAGATGATGTTTGGCGAAGTATTTCCCAGTCAATGTTTGTGCACATTCCGAAGAAACCATTCAACGTGCTTGTCAGGGCTTCGGGACCAAATGCTTTCCCCATTGGAACATTGTCGTATTCGAAGTCGTCAGACACCATGGTTGCTGCTGTTGCAAGATCTCGAGCAACCAGTGCAGAAATAAATGAACGAACAAAACTGTCGGGTGTTTGTGTCATGACACGTAGTGTGTCACATTCGCTATAACAATTCGGCAGCGAGGCTTGCCACTTCGCTTCGTTCGCACGACGCAAGAGTGACATGGCCAAAACAATGTTGTTCGGCAAATGCGTGAATTAATACGGCGAGCGCATTGTTTGACTCACCCATGTATGGCGCATCAATTTGGCTGGTGTCGCCAGTGAAAACCACTTTCGTTCCTTCGCCAATGCGGGTGAGGATTGTTTTCAATGTGGTGGGTTCGAGGTTCTGTGCTTCATCCACCACGACGAACTGACGATGTAATGACCGTCCGCGCAAGAAGGTGACGGATTCCAAAGACAACTGGCCACGTGCGGTGAGGTCATCAATCAGGCGACGTGCATCGTGGCTACTGCGTTGATCTGTGAGTGCAACGATTGCATCATGAATTGCCGACATCCACGGGTCGAGTTTTTCATCCAGTCCGCCAGGCAAGAAGCCAACGTCGGCGCGTCCAACAGGGACGAGCGGGCGATACACCGCGAGTCGTTCATAGGTGCGTGACTCAACTACTTGTTCAAGTCCTGCGGCAATTGCCATCACGGTTTTGCCTGTTCCAGCACGACCATCAAGCGCAACAACACTGACATCGGGGTCTAGCAATAACTCGAGAGCAAATCGCTGTTCTTTGGATCGCGCGCGAAGTCCCCATGCTTCTGGTGATGCAGCCGGCAACAGCTCCACCATTTCGCCTTGGCAACGAACGAGGGCTGATTGTGAACCAGATTTCACCACGGCAAATTCGTTCACCACCAACTCTTGTGCGGCGTCAAAACGAGATGTTGCGACTTCGCCGTGTTCGTAGAGTTCGTTGACAAGTTGTCCGTCTACGTCAAGCGTGAACCACCCCATCGGGCGAGTGTTTGCAGCGCGACCAACTGGTTGGTGCTCTTCGGCAATTAAACCGAGGTGCGCAGCCTTGATACGAAGGCCGGCGTCGTTAGAGATGATGTGCGTCGGTGCCTGCAGGGACTGGCCAAGTGCGGCACCGATGATTCGGTTGTCTGGAACCTCTGGATTAAGGCCTTTTTCCACCAGCCGGTCGCGCTGGATTCCATTGACTTCAATATGGATAGTGGCGCCATCTGGGCCAAGAGGAACAGGCTCATGGATGGACCCGCCCGCACGGCGTCGAAGATCTTCAATCGTGCGAAGTGCTGTACGCGCGGCTCGACCAACGTCATCTGGTCGGCTCTTCAAACCATCTAGCTCTTCTACAACAGTGAGAGGAATAACGATGTCGCATCCGGGGAATGAATGAAGACAACCGGGATCAGCAACAAGAACTGAGGTGTCGAGAACGATTCGCGTGCGCACACCAGAAGATGGATTCAAGATGCTCGTCATCGCATGATTGGTTGACGCGATGTCGGCATCGATGCGCTCCGCAACTTCATCGATAGGCACATCATTCACCATCTAGGTAGGTGAAGTGGTGGATGCTTTTCAAAATTTTTCTGTTCAACTTCTTCCCGAAATCAGGTTTTCGAGACATTTTTTGGAAATTTTTCAAAATTTTTTTGGACCCTGTTTCATGACCTTCGTCACGCAGATGTCAGACACAACGGTGAGCGCCGCAACGTGGTGATGTTGCATCATGATCTTCGGGAGAAACGTCATGAATCATGTCGTTCGACGTATCGATTCTTCGGGATTCATTTATCGTCAATCCTCGCAAACCTTTGCAATTATTGAGTTTCCTGACGTCCACCCTCAAGGCCTTGTGGTCATGCCTAGATAAGACAGCGGTGCGTCTCTCCTTTGGCAAGCGTCGATCTCATTGGTTGATTTGCGCAGTGTTTGCAGGAATGATCGCAACAATCGCATTCGCGTGAAACGCTAAAAAAGCATGATATTTGCATTTGCAACTAATTGAATGCTTGCAATTCATGCGAAGAGGCGTTCAGATTGTACGTACCACTCCGATTCCGAGGAGGAAAAACAATGACCAAAGCAGAGCTCATCGAAGAGGTTGCAAAGCAAGCAGAGTGTTCCAAGGCTGATGCCGAACGCACACTCACCGCTTTCTTTGACCTAGTAGTGGCTTCTACAAAGAAGGGCGAAAAAGTGGCATGGCCGGGCTTCGGCTCGTTCAGCACCACTGCTCGCAAAGAACGGACCGGCCGTAACCCACAAACGGGTGCAGCAGTAACGGTTCCCGCCTCCACTGCGATGAAGTTCACAGCGAGCTCAACATTAAAAGCTCAGCTGAACCCAAACCGTAAGTAACCACTTACCCAACGAGAGGAAACTCAAGTGGCAGCAAAGAAGAAAGCAGCAGCTAAAAAGGCTCCTGCACGCAAGAAGAAGGCAGCAGCTAAGAAGGCTGCTCCACGTAAGAAGAAGGCAGCAGCCAAGAAGGCTCCTGCACGCAAGAAGAAGGCTGCCAAGAAGGCAGCTCCTGCAAAGAAGAAGGCCCCTGCGAAGCGCAAGAAGGCTGCCAAGAAGGCAGCTCCTGCAAAGCGTAAGAAGGCTGCAAAGAAGGCTGCACCAGCAGCTAAGAAGGCAACCGCAAAGCGCAAGCCTGCAAAGCGCAAGAAGGCTGCAAAGAAGAAGTAATTCTTCTTCGCTCTTTCAAGCAAAACAAACCAACCGGCTCGGAGTGTTGAAGAGGGGGGCGAAAGCCCCCCTCTTCTCTTTTTATCCGACACACTGTGTGTTGTGAATACAGAACAAGACGTCGTTCTTCAAGACCTCGCCGGTGAGGTTGACTCCTTATCTCAACTATTAGCTGAACTCACAGACAGTGACTGGATGGCAATCACTCCCGCTGAGGGGTGGAACGTTGCAGACCAAGTCATTCACCTTGGTTTATTTGATCGACGGTGTCTGTGGTCGATGATCGACGAGGAGCGTTTTCACGCAGATCGCCGAGACATGGCCAAAGCTGGTGGTGTTGAAGGTCTACAGAATTCTCAACGCGGGCTCTCCCCGCAAGACTTGTTGACGTGGTGGCGTCAGGGTGCGTCTGAATTGGCTATTGCTGCGGCATCGATTGATTTGTCTCAACGATGCGCGTGGTATGGGCCGTCGATGTCTGCACGGTCAATGTTGACAGCACGATTAATGGAGACATGGGCACACGGGCTGGACATTGCAGATGCAGTGGGACAACAGGTTGCGCCGACAGACCGTTTGGTGCACGTTGCGCACATTGGTGTGCGGGCCATGGGTTTTGCATTTGCCACGAATGGTCGCACGATGCCAGAGGGTGAAGTGCGAGTTGAGCTTCAGGCGCCAAGTGGTGAGATCTGGGAGTGGGGCTCACCAGATGCGGATTCACGTGTGCGTGGTTCAGCTTTTGGATTTTGCTGTGCAGTGACACAGCGTCGTCATATCAACGACTGCGGTTTAGACATTGAGGGGCAATTGGCAACAGAGTGGATGTCTATTGCGCAGGCATTTGCGGGGCCGCCTGGATCTGGACGCGAAGAAGGTCAGTTTTCCTAGAGCCGATTCATGAGATGGAAAATCTCGGCTGCAGCGACGCCGTGTGGGGCGCCAAGGTCGCTCATGCGAGTGCGCATGCGAGTGCGAAACACCTCCATACCATTGTCATCCGTTGCTTTCATCGTTGATTCAAATTGGCTTTCGTGTTTTTCTAACGCAGACAATTTTGTGTCCACCACCGTCGACACATCTTCGTAGTGGTTCGGCTCGTCGGCCTCCCAGAGCAAGAGCGCATCTGGTCGATGGTGTTGCACGCCATGTTCGGTCATGTGATGCTTTAAGAAGTGAGGGTCGCGTGCAGCGACGATGGCATCGCACACGTTGAGTCCGGTGTTGCGGTGATCTGGGTGCAGTCGGTATCGCTTCCACGGATCGTGCGACAGCACCACATGTGGTTTCACTGTTCGAATGGCTAGTGCAATCTTGTCAATTGCCTCGCGAGAGTGCTCTAGTTCTCCATCGACGTATCCAAGAAAGTTCACTGTTCCTGTTGCGCCAATTGCCGTTGCCGCGGCGCGTTGTTCACGTTGGCGATTGTCGATGAGTGCAGGAATATCCGCGTCTGGGTTCCAGGTTCCTTTTGACCCATCTGTACACACCAGATAGTGAATGACGGCGCCAGACTTTGCCCATTTCGCAAGAGTTCCACCGCATCCAAATTCAATGTCATCTGGATGAGCACCAATCGCAAGAACGACAGATGGAACATCAAGATTGGACGTGAAGACGGAGGCAGTCACTGGAGGTTGGCCTGGTTCGTTGGCGCTCATTGCTGGTTCTTTCGTTTCGTAAGTTCTGTGAGATCGTCTGCGGTATCGAGATCTAGTTCGAGGTTTGTGTCGCTCACAACAACAAACGGAAGCCCTGCGGCCTGTGCGAGTTGCTTGTGATTGTCGAAACTTCCTGGACCATACGCAGTAACAAATGTTGAATCAATGGGGAACGACAGCACATTGGTGCCGTCGCGATGACGGTCGGCCACTGCGGTGACGGTTCCTTCTTGTGCGATGTGTTGGAACGTCTCGGCAAGGGGAAGGTCGGCGTGGGCAACAATGACATGAGTAAAGCCGTCATGTTGTGCTGCAAGGCGTGAAGCGGCCACAGCGGCGTCGAGGCCCGGGGTGGGGCAGTGCACCACATGTGCACCGTGTGAGATGGCCCACGAGGCAACGGTGCTGTCGGAACAGGCGACATAGGTGTGAAAAGAGCGTGCGGCCATGACGACGGATTCGGCACACGATTGAGCCAGTTCTTGACGTTGGGTTGCAGTCAATGTGTCACTGAGGCGACCTTTTGCCACTGTGAATGACTTAACCGGAATGATCACAGCGATGCGCACCTCGTCAGCCTACGAACCTTTACTCATCTGTCGCCTACGCTGGCTTTATGGCAACGATGAGGATGGCCGTTGTAGGTGCTGGATCGTGGGGAACCACGGTGGCATCGTTGGCGGCGTCAAATACCCCCACCACTTTGTGGGCTCGTCGGGCCGACATCGTTGACTCCATTAACACCAACCATGTGAACCCTGACTACATCGGTGGCGTGCAGTTATCGCCACAGCTGCGCGCATCATCGTCTCTAGAGGAAACAGTCGCCAGCGCAGACATTGTGGTCATGGCGGTGCCATCACAGGGCTTTCGTCAGGTGCTCACGGATGCAGCACCGCATATTCGCCCGTGGGTGCCCGTGGTGAGTCTCTCCAAAGGTCTGGAGGCTGGCTCGATGTTGCGGATGTCGCAAGTAGCAAATGAAGTGTTGCCAGGCCATCCCGTTGCGGTGCTCACAGGCCCCAACTTGGCCTCTGAGATTTCTGTGGGGCAACCAGCAGCAAGCGTGGTGGCCATTGATGATGCAGTCATTGCCACTGCACTTCAGCAACTCTTTACGAATCCAACATTTCGTGTTTATACAAATCCAGATGTGGTCGGATGTGAAATCGCAGGAGTTGTCAAGAACGTGATTGCGATTGCTTCTGGCATCGCCATGGGTATGGGTTTCGGAGACAACACTCGCGCCAGTTTGCTCACACGCGGCCTTGCCGAAATGACACGACTTGCCGTTGCATTGGGTGGAACAGAGGAGTCGTTGTCTGGATTAGCTGGCATGGGAGACCTCATCGCAACGTGTTCCTCCATGTCAAGCCGAAACACCAGTGTTGGATACCGCCTTGGAAAAGGGGAGGCGCTCAGCGACATTGTTGCGTCAACAACGATGGTTGCAGAAGGTGTACGCAGTTCAAAAACAGTGATGGAACTTGCACACCAACACGGAGTCGATATGCCCATTACTGAACAAGTCGTTGCGGTCTGTCACGACGGAAAAGATGCCGGTGAAGCTCTCGTTTCATTGATGACGCGTCGTTCGCGACCAGAAGTGAAATAACTCATGTCAGAGCGCCTGATTGGAAATCGTGGGTCTGTGTGGCGTGCTCGAGTCACCGAGCATGGTTCAATCATTCCCCCTGACGGACGAGAACTCGACTGGTTCGTCGCTGCCGACGACCGTTGGTATCTGCCTCGCACGGAGGTGTCCACTCGTCAGAAGTGGTATTCGGGTTATCCAGTTGCAGAGACGCGCATTCGTATTCCCGGTGGCGACTTTATTCAGCGTGTCTATTCCGTTGCAGACCTTGGTGGCATGACGGTGATGGAGTTTGAGAACGATTCTCCGATGCCTGTTGTTGTGGCAGTAACACGCAACGACTTGTACACCACGCGCGAACCATCGTCCCAGGTTCCACTTGGAATTGATCTTCCCGAAGGGTCTCTCGTTGTTCCTGTGGGGCACAAATCAACCACGCGCGTGGCCCTTGGGCACGATTCACCTCATCGTGGTCGACTACCTGAGGACACTCCAACGCATCAACAAGTTGTTCGTGGTTGGGAAACTGCCTGCGACACCGCCGGGCGCATCACGGTTCCCGATCACACCATCGTTGCTGGTGTCGCGCGACTACGCAGCGACATTCTTTTGGGCGTTGGTGCCGATCACGCCGCTATTGAATTAGTGCGTATGGGAGAGTCACACCCCGATTCAATTCTCGATGTTGTTGATTCTGTGCAGCAGAGATTGAAAAATGAGAAGCGCGCAAAGACGTTGCGTTGGGACACAAAGAATTTGTTGTTGTCTGCTGCGTGGTCTTGTGTGAAGTTGGGTGACGATACAGCTGCAGGCGACATTGGTGCTGCATGGTTGCGTCTTGCGGATCGTCCAGTGGAAGAGTTCCCGCTGGAGATGCCGGAAGGCCTTGCCGCAATCGCATGGGTGGAAGAACTCTTGGCGTCGGGCTCACCAAGTGGCGGAGAGTGTGGCATCTTGTCTCATGGCATTCCAGAACCATGGTGGGG
>JBIIJW010000059.1:0-7406 GCA_044233525.1 Ilumatobacteraceae bacterium
ACCCAACGCCTTTAACAGATTCTTCGGTGTGTCTGCCGGTGAGATCTTGTACCACGCCTCAAGGATGACCCCGTCTTGTATGAGGAAAGCGGATCGTTCTATTCCCATGTACTTGCGGCCGTACATCGACTTTTCTTTCCACACCTTGAATGCCTCTGCAACTTTGTGCTCGGTATCAGCAAGCAAAGGGAAACCAAGCTCATACTTCTCGTCGAACTTTTTCTGTTTGGCTGGCTTGTCTGGACTAATTCCGACCACCACGGTTCGACCGATGTCTCCCAGAATGTCTCGTAAACCGCAAGACTGCGCCGTACATCCGGGCGTATCCGCCTTTGGATAGAAGTACACCAGCACTTTCTTCTTGCCCATCTTGTCTAACGAAAAAGGTTTTTCGTTTTGATCGAGCAGTTCAATCTTCGGGGCTTTTGATCCAACTTTTAACATGCTGAAAGATTAGTTCTTCTTGCGCAATCCATAGCCGTAAAACCCACCCTTTGGACGCGCATGTGCGTGATAGTGGTCTGGAATGGTTCGCATGTTGTCGTCGATGCGCATCTCAAATTCAAAATGAGTCTCAACAACAATCTCAAGCTTGTCGTGAAGACGCTGTTTTACATCTTCTGGCGGATGTGGATCGTGAACGCGCCACACCACCATGGGAACTGCGCAGCTCTCACACTCAGCTATCCAACACTCATCGTCTTCATAGAACCATTCCGACATGCGAGCCGCCTCGCATAACTCGCACGTATCTCCACCAAAGATGCTCATGTCACCACTTCTGAGAATCAAGCGCCGTTCTCACCTCGGCGACGTATGCACCGACAGCGTCTGCACCGCCCTCCATCATGCGACGCACTACAGATGCACCCATGATGACACCGTCTGCCACCTTGCTTGCTTCCACTGCTTGCTCAGCGTTTGACACGCCAACTCCCACCAGTACCGGCATCGATGTCACCTTCTTGACACGTGCTGCCAATGCTGTAGCGGTGGCAGCCAGACTCGTTCTCTCGCCGGTCACTCCTAGCAATCCCACCGAGTACACAAAACCACGTGCGCGAGCAGTGACTCGCGGTAAACGCTCGTCGGGCGCGGTAGGCGCTGCAAGCATCACGGTCTCCACGCCTGCAGAGTCTGCAGCAACTGTCCACTCACCAGATTCTTCTAGTGGAAGATCGGGGATAATGGCGGCCGATACTCCGGCTGCAACCAAATCGGCAGCGAAACGTTCATGCCCTGCGTGGTACACGGTGTTGTAGTAACACATGACAGCCAAAGGAATCCCAACGTCTAACGTGCGTACTTCATGGAGGATTGAAACAGGAGTTGCACCTGAATCAAGAGCAACTTGTGACGCTTCTTGGATGATGGGGCCATCCATCACCGGATCAGAAAACGGAAGACCAATTTCGATTGCGTCAGCTCCATTTGCTGCACACGCACGAACAGCGTCTTGCCATCCTGGGTATCCACCGGTGATGTACGGCACTAAACACTTGCCGCCGGCGCCAATGCGTGATTCCAGTGCCGCCTGTAGACGGCCCGTCACTTCAGTCCACCCAAGATGTTCATCATTTGACCGACATCTTTGTCGCCGCGACCAGACAAGTTCATCAGAACTGTTTTACCGCGCATTGAAGGAGCTTCACGAATAATCCACGCCATCGCATGTGCACATTCCAATGCTGGAATGATGCCTTCGCTACGCGACATAATTTGGAAAGCTTCAATCACTTCATCGTCTGTCACGTTCGGATACTCAGCGCGTCCGATTGATGCAAGATACGAATGCTCCGGACCAACACCGGGATAATCGAGACCAGCAGAAATACTGTGAGCCTCAGCGACTTGGCCGTACTCATCTTGCATGAGGTAGCTCTTCATGCCGTGCACAACGCCTGGTTGTCCACGTTTCACGGCAGCTCCGCCTGCAGGCTCGACACCAATGAGTCGTGCAGGAGTGTCAACAAACCCAGAGAAGATTCCCATTGCGTTTGATCCACCACCTACACACGCAACGACAACATCGGGAGTTGTTCCGAGTAAGTCATTGCACTGGGTGAATGCCTCGTCACCAATGACACGATGAAACTGGCGCACCATATACGGGTACGGGTGAGGACCCATGACCGAACCCAAGCAGTAGTGAGTGGATTCCACTGTTGCAACCCAGTCACGCATGGCTTCGTTCACTGCATCTTTCAGTGTTTGGCTACCAGACGTCACGGCTTCAACGTCTGAACCAAGGAGACGCATACGAAAAACGTTCAATTCTTGACGTGCAACGTCAACTGCTCCCATGTACACCTTGCACTCAAGACCCATCAATGCAGCAGCAGTGGCAGATGCAACGCCGTGCTGACCAGCACCAGTCTCTGCAACAATCCGCTTCTTTCCCATGCGCTTGGCAAGCAAGGTTTGTCCAATGACATTGTTGATCTTGTGTGACCCGGTGTGGTTCAAATCTTCGCGCTTCAAAATGAGACGAATGCCCAATTGTTCGCTGAGGTTGTAACACTCCGTCAACATGCTGGGTCTGCCGGCGTACTCGCGCAACACCTGATTCAGTTCATCTCGAAAAGACGGGTCTGCCCATGCATCATTGAAAGCCGCCTCCAGTTCCTGACAAGCAGGAACGAGTGTCTCTGGAACGAAACGTCCGCCAAACTCGCCGAAGCGACCATCGGATCCGGGGGTGACCATGATGCTCATTCCTAGATTCCACCACGAAAGTGGCCAAATCACATCACCGATTGAGAGTGACTCCTCACTCATCCATCCAGTCATATGGTGGATTGTCTCCCCCGTCGTATCTCGGAGGCTCTGCGGCGCGTGCCGCTTCAATGAAACGCTTTAACAAAAGAGGGTCTTTCTTGCCTGGCGCACTCTCCACGCCACTGCTGACATCGACACCCCAGGGGTTGACCTGGGAAATCCCTGCGGCCACGTTCTCTGGTGTTAATCCGCCCGCCAAGATGAGATTAACCGTCACCGGAACCTCTGCCGCGAGGTGCCAGTCGAACACTTCTCCTGACCCTGGAGCAGGTGCATCAACAAGGATGTACGGAGTGTGGAATTGGTGAGCGCGTGAAGCGTCAACACCTCCGGCAGACACTCCTTTAATCACAGTTCGCACATGTTCGGCTACCGCTGCGACATCTTCAGGTCGTTCGTGCCCGTGCAGTTGCGCCGCTTTGACGCCACTTGTATGAACCAGTTCAATCACTCGTTTCGGATGTTCGTCTCTAAACACCCCAACCGTGAGGATCTCTGGCGGGATACGTCGCGTGATGTCGTACACCTTCTGTGCATTGATCTGCCTCACAGACGGAGCAAACACAAAACCAATGGCATCAGCACCCAGTGCAACGGCAAGCAGTGCGTCATCCTCATTGGTGATGCCACAAATCTTGACGAACATAGTGTTTACCGTAGTTCCCTACTAGGGACGTTTCGGCGGAATTAGGGGACGCACAACTCCGTCACGGCAACTTCAGGGTGAGGCGAAGTAACGAGATGCTCGCCCACCAAGACGGCGTCGTATCCCGCCGCCCGAAGCGACAGCGCATCTTCTTTGCCGCGCACCCCAGACTCGGCCACCTTCACACAGGAGTCTGGAATGGCCGAACCCATTCGAACTGCGCGTTCATGGTCGACAGAAAACGTGACTAAATCGCGCTGATTCACGCCAATCAAAGAACCTCCGGCAGAAAGCGCAATCTCTAACTCTTTTTCGTCGTGCACCTCAACCAGGGCATCAATATCAATCAATCGCGCCAAATCAATGAACTCTGACAATTGAGTTGGCGATAATGCAGCCGCAATCAACAGCACACAATCAGCCCCCATCACGCGAGCATCACAAACATCACGAGCATCGACCGTGAAGTCTTTTCGAATGACTGGCAGGTCGCAAGCGTTGCGTGCGTTCTGAAGATCCTCAACCGAACCGCCAAAGTGTTTTTCGTCTGTCAACACCGACAAACATGACGCACCGCCCAGCTGATATGTGCGCGCAATGTCATCTGGGCGCATTGAGCCATTTAGTTCGCCCTTGGACGGAGAACGACGCTTGAACTCTGCAATCACAGCTAGGTGTGGTGTTGCACGGATCGCTGCAGCGAAACCGCGTGGCGGCACGCAGGCACGTGCCTGAGCGATGAGATTGTCTAACGAGCGTTTATCTCGTTCGGCCCGTTCTCGATGATGCGCAAGAATGGCGTCGAGATACGTGGCCGGCATAACGCGATGTCTTACAGACCCTTACCCTGAATTGGGGTGAGGAAGTTCATCTCTGGGCGTCCACCCATAAATGGCGCTAATGACTTGCTGAACGGAGCAAACCAATCTGCGGCCATGTGAGCGTTTGCTGCGTCTTGGTTTTCGTACATCTCATACACCCACAAAATGTCAGCATTCGAGGCATCTGCATGCAAGATGTAATAGCGCGTGCCGTCTTCTTTTGCCACGTGTGCAAATGCAGCCTTAAATGCTTCTGCAAGTTCAGTGCCCTTACCTTCAGCAGCGGGCAATTTAACGATGAGGCTGATTTGGCTCATTGTTGTCTCCAATTAGTAGGTGCCGAGATTGTTTCGACTTCTCAAAAACTAGTCGGTGAAGAGGGTCTCAGAACCAACTGAACTCAGAAACCGAGAAGTCGTGCTACTTCAGATTCCAAGTCTGCAATGGCAACACGTACCTGTTCTGTGGTGTCGCGCTGACGAATGGTGACTGCATTGTCTTCAAGAGAATCAAAGTCCACGGTGACGCACAATGGGGTTCCAATTTCATCTTGGCGGCGATAGCGCCGACCAATTTGCTGAGTTTCGTCGTATTCGCACATGTACTTCTGCGACAAAGTTTTGAAAATCTCTTTGGCCAAAGGCGTCAGATTGTCTTTCTTTGACAACGGCAGAACCGCAACTTTGTACGGTGCCAAACGCGGATGCAGTCGTAAAACGGTTCGTGTCTCGTCGTTGACGACATCTTCGTCGTAGGCGGCCAGCAAGAACGCTGCCATCGTTCGGTTGGCACCAGCCGCTGGCTCGACAACGTATGGAATGTAATGCTCGTTCGTTGCCTGGTCGAAGAATTCCAGTTTTGTTCCAGATGCTTGCGAATGTTGCGTTAAGTCGAAGTCGGTTCGCTGAGCAATTCCCTCTAACTCACCCCAGCCCCATGGGAAGAGGAATTCAACATCACTAGTTCCCGCTGAATAATGCGACAACTCATCCGCATCGTGCGCACGAATACGCAACATGTCCCGTGGAATGCCTAGTTCGACATACCAATTCAAACGTGCTTGGCACCAATACTCGTACCACTTCGGGCCCTCAGCTGGAGGAACAAAGAACTCAAGTTCCATCTGTTCAAACTCACGCGTTCTAAAAATGAAGTTTCCAGGGGTGATTTCGTTACGGAAACTCTTTCCCACTTGTGCAATACCAAATGGTGGCTTCTTACGGCTTGTTTGCAACACGTTAGAAAAGTTGACAAACATGCCTTGCGCTGTTTCTGGTCGCAAGTAAACATCTGCGCCAGCTCCTTCGATTGGACCAGCCGTTGTTTTAAACATCAAGTTAAAGGCACGAGCTTCGGTGAATTCACAGCCCTTCATAGACTGCGGACAATCACGAGTCTCTAAATGGTCCTCGCGGAATCGGCGCTTGCACACCGTGCAATCCACCAATGGATCGGAAAAGTTTGCCAAGTGCCCAGATGCCTCAAATATCTGAGGCGGCCCGAGAATGGCTGCATCGATCAGGACAACATCATCTCGCTGCTGCACCATGGTGCGCACCCATGCATCCTTTACATTGCGCAACATCAACGAGCCCAGCGGGCCGTAATCATAAGACGAACGAAACCCCCCATAGATTTCTGCGCTTGGATACACGAATCCGCGGCGCTTGCACAGATTGACGATCTGGTCGAGGTCTTTGGCGGGCATAGTTGCCTAGCCTACAAGTGACGGTCGAACACCCCGAGGCTCTTCAATCGTCTCTCAAGATGCGCTTCCATGGCCTCCATCGCCAGGTTGTTGACCTCGATGACCGCCGGTGATTCCTCTAGCGACAATGCTTCATTCATTCGCCCGCCGAGAATGTTGCGAAGGATGGCGAGCGCAGCCGCAGAAACAGGAAGGCCAGTCCCACAAGCCGAGCAATGCGCTCCGCCTTCAACCACGTCGAACGTGGAGAGTCCGTCCGGCTCGCCACATCCCACACAAACATCAAGTTGAGGAGCTTGTCCTTCAACTGAGATGAGACGCCAAAAGAAAGCAGCCAGCATGAGCGGAGAATTCCGCTCGTTTAAAGCATGCAGTGCACGAGACAAGAGTTCGTACAAATGAGGCACCGGGTCTCGATCAGGTGTCACTTTGTTCATGGCTTCCACCATTGCAAGTCCCTGCCGAAGGCGATCGAAATCATCCCGAAGATTCTGATGCGGCTGAATCAACTTGACCTGATCCACGGTGTCCAATTCCCGGCCCTTGCGAAGCGACACATCGACGTGGCTCATTGGTTCCAAACGAGCACCGATTGAAGACTTCGTTTTCCGGACACCTTTTGCAACTGCACGAATTTTCCCATGAGATTCAGACAGCAAAATGACAACACGATCTGCTTCGCCAAATTTATGCGAGCCCAACACAATTGCGTTGTCGCGATATGTACTCACGAATCAAGACCACCGAATCGTCGATGGCGACGGTTGAAGTCGTCAATCGCCAATTCCAAATGGCTGGACTCAAACTTGGACCACTCAAGATTCAGAAATACCAATTCGCTATATGCAAGTTCCCACACCATGGAGTCCGGAATTTCATCGGCTGGACCCAACACGACAACCAGATCTGGTTCGTCGGTGGCGGGTTCCAAAATTGCCACGGACAACGACGCTTCAGAAACATCATCCGGAGAGACTCCACGTTGACGTAATCCTTCAACCGTGGCGGCAAAACGCTGATGTCCGTCCACCGTTGGATCCACAATGACGCACAGCTTTGAATCTTTCTTCCACACAAATCGTTCGCCGTGCAAAACGTTCACAACCGTCATTCCGGGCACCGATGCCAAGAGGTGGTGATACGCCAATAACTGATCAGCCGACAAACTTGCTCCGTGGCGTGGCAGAAGCGTGACCCACTGAGCACCTTCGGCCGATGCGGCGCGAGCCACGGCCTTCACACGGTCGTGCCACTCAGACGTCGACATCTCCAGCCACTCGAGCGGAGTACCACCTGCCACCACAACATGAGACAACCCAGGTGGAGTCTGCGTTGCCTGTGGTGCCATGTCTCTATTCTCCCATGTCCCGAGGGTTGCCCCCCTTGCATCTTCTCTGCCGCTCCCCGTTACTAGGGTAGAAACACCATGTCGTCGCCAACCAACTCCAAGTTG
>JBIIJW010000060.1:0-7364 GCA_044233525.1 Ilumatobacteraceae bacterium
GCTTCCAGTTCTGCAGCTAAACCTTCGGTTCGTACGAAACGATTGCGATACTCAACATGACCTTCGCGAAATGAGATGGCGTGAATCATTCCGTCGCCATCAAACGGGTGGTAACGCTCGCGAGCAGGAACTAGAGGATTCTCTGTGTTTCGTAAATACACACCGTTGAGGTCTGCGGGAATTTCTCCTGTGACAGGCATATCAAGTGCAGTCCACTCACGATGTTGTGGACGCCATGCACCCGTGCGATACGGATGTTGATCGTCATGCGGCAATAGCGATGGCCATTCGCGATTCAACTCAACAGACATATCGCCTCCTCGAACGTTGTAGCCCAAACTCTATTCGTTAGGCGGAGTAATGCAAGTGGTGGAGTAGTGTCTTGCGCGTGTCGGATCGCTTGTTGTTGTCGGATCTCCCACAATCAGTGGCGTGGGTGTTGTCTGAATTGAATTTGGTGTCAAACGACGGCACGGTTGAGCGTCGTCACGTACAGGTCTTGGGTGAATGGGTTCTTCGGTTCGGATCATCGGCCTCGCCAGCACCACGCACCCGTGTATCGCGTGGCCCAACGAAAGCTCAGCAGCGCAGCGAACTCACTAACAAAATGGGGGAGTATCTGCTGGCTCATCCAGGGTCCACCCTTGTTGAAGTGGCTGGCGCACTGAATGTGCCGCTGTCCGATGCAACAACTGCCTCGCATCCCGTGGATTGGTTGTTGTTGGATGAAGCTGAGTTAACAGAGCCAGCGATACGGGTGGAATCGGAAACCACTGCCGCAACCCGTGAACGCGCAAAGGCTGCATTGCAAGCAGCAAGTCTGTTGGTGTCGCCGCTCAGCCATCAGAACTACACCGGATTATTGAAGAGCGGTCGTGTGAAGGGGCCAAGTGTTGCCCGCATTGTGCAGTTGTTTGGATCGTGGACATCTGCATGTCAGGCAGTTGGAGTGTCGAGCGGTGAACCACTGCGCAACAACTACGAGCGCACCTGGACGACCGATGATTTGTTGGGATTCGTTGAACGTTTTCTGCGCGAGAGTTCGTACCGCGGTGCCAGCCACCAGTACGACATCTGGCGTGCAGCAGTTAAAGGTGAAGAGAAAGTTCCATCATTGGGCACTGTGCGAAACATTGTTGGTGGAACGTGGAGCGATATTCGAACTCGTGCACTGCGACGCATGCGCGCGCAGTGGGCTAGCTAGCGAGACGTTGTTGGCGGCGACGAGCTGTTCTCAACAATGCGCAGTTCCATCCATCGTGTGAATGTCGCGCCTGCTTCAAGGATGAGTGGGGCGTCGTTGATTCCATTTGGTGGTCCAGATTGCGGTTCGATACACACATCTCCAAATGGCGCATCAAATCGAACCCAGAACGGGCAATCGCTTGCAATCTCTAACGTGGTGTCTTCCACTTGAACGCGAGGCCATGCATTTGGCTCGAGAAAGCAGTCATCAACGTTGCCGGCTGGAACATCAACTCGCTGAGATGTTGCAATGCCGTCTTCATCTCGTTTCAACATTGCATTGAAACTGGTGATGGCATGACGTGGTGTGCGAAACCAGGGGTGCCAACCAACTTGCATGGGCATTCTGTCTGTTGCCTGAAGCGATAACTCGCACCGCAATCGATCGGCGAGAACAGTGATGACATGGTGGCAAGTGCCCGCAAAAGGCCAATGTTCACCGAGCGATGTGGACAAGGTGACCGACTGTTGGCTCTGTTGGGTAACGGTCCATTCGTGATGCATCACGGTGCCGTGCAGAGCATGTCCATTCGTGACAGCAGGCAAGGTGTAGGTGTTGCCATCAAAACTGAAGACGGCGTTGCGCACGCGTCCTGCATACGGAACCATTGGATACAGACCCCAGTCGTATGCACTTCGCGCTGCGGTGACCAGCATCTCGCTGCCGTTCACTTCAAACGACGCAATTCGTCCACCTGCAGAAAGATCAATGGTGGCAATCAGTGAATCTTGTGCAATCTCAATCAATGCCACACGAATGACGATAGCCAGAAGATGCGCGGTGGCTAGCGTGGAGATGTGCGCGGTTTAGGAACTCTCATCAACACAGGCACAGTTCTGGTGGGCGGAAGCATTGGGTACTTCATCGGCCATCGCATCCCCGAGAACATTCGCACCATCGTTGTGCAGGTGATTGGCATTGCCACTTTGTTCATGGGAATTGAAAACATCATGGGAACACATAACTTGGTGTTCCCACTTGTTGGTGTGGTGCTGGGTGCAATTGTGGGAGAACTTCTCAAGATTGAAGAACGGTTGGAAGGCCTTGGCGCATGGTTGAAGCGCAAGTTTGCACGCGAGGGCGACGAGGGCACATTCATCAAAGGGTTCGTGACTGCAACGTTGTTGTTTTGCATTGGCCCAATGACAATTCTCGGCGCCATCGAAGATGCAAGTGGCAAAACGCCGCAGTTGTACATCATTAAGGGAACACTCGATGGATTCATGTCGATCATCTTTGTGGCGGCGTACGGAATCGGAGCCGCCTTCAGCGCCGTGAGTGTGTTCGTCGTACAGGGTCTTTTAACGCTCGGGGGAACAGGCATTGACTCTCTGTTAGATGACCGGATGCGCACCGAGCTGTTTGCCGCCGGTGGGTTCTGCGTCATGGCCATTGGCCTCAACCTCCTGGAAATAAAGCGAATCAAGCTGGGTTCGCTCTTACCGGGGCTCATCATTACCCCACTTCTCGTTGCGGTCTTTGCCGTGTAGCCGAGGTGACGTCGGCTGTCACATACCTAGTTATAGGTAGTTATGTACCGCCGAGACCTGAGGTGTCGTAGGCTAGAGCCGTGACAAAACGCCACCGATCAAAGCTTGCTGTCGCAGTCGCGACTCTTTTGTCCGTTGCTCTCGTAGCGCCGGCATCGGTGAGCGCCGCCAGCGAGATTGAGTACGCAGTGGTTGAACGAGATGGAGATGTCACCGTTCGCTCGTTAACCACGGCACAAGCTGCAGCTCTTGCGGCCAACCCAGATATTCGTGCAATTTCTCCAGAGCGAACAATTTCAGTCTCTGAATCTCCCACCGAAATCATGACGGGCTTGCAGTCAGACGATGAGTCTCTACAAAACGGCGACGCCATTCCCGGTCGGTACATCATTCAATTCTCATCTGCCGTTGCGTCACAAGTGGCTGCAAACACTATTTCCTCGGGCGTTGTTGCGATGTACAGCAATGCCATTAACGGATTCGTTGCCGATTTGTCTCCCGATGAATTAGAAGACATTTCAAATAACCCAAATGTTGTGTCGGTCGAGCCGGATCGGATTGTTTCTCTCGATGCCACACAAACAAATCCAACATGGGGCCTCGACCGAATTGATCAGCGTTCACTTCCTTTGAACTCGTCGTATACCTACGACAACACCGGTAGTGGAGTAACGACCTACATTCTCGACACGGGCGTGTATTCCGCTCACTCAGAATTCACTGGTCGAGTGTCGAATGGATTTACCGCCGTTGCAGACGGCAAGGGAACAGAAGACTGTCACGGACACGGAACACATGTGGCTGGAACTGTTGCAGGAACTGTGTACGGCGTTGCAAAACAAGCAACCATTGTTCCTGTTCGAGTTTTAAGTTGCACAGGTAGCGGTTCGTGGTCTGGAGTGATTGCAGGAATTGACTGGACCATCACTCATCACCAACCAGGAGTTCCTGCTGTTGCAAACATGAGTCTTGGTGGCGGCTTCAGTAGCGCCATTAACGCTGCAATTGTCCGCGCTGTCGCCGACGGCATCACGTACGTTGTAGCAGCTGGCAACGAAAACTCCGATGCTTGCACACGGTCACCGGCCAGTGCAGCAGACGCCATCACGGTTGCGGCGTCAACGTCTATCGATAGTCGTGCATCGTTTTCTAACTGGGGAACATGCGTGGACATTTTTGCCCCTGGACAAAGCATCACGTCTGCCTACATTGGCGGCACCAGCCGCACCGCTTCAATGTCTGGTACATCCATGGCTGCGCCACACGTTGCAGGTGCTGCAGCGTTGTATTTATCATCAAGCCCAACAGCGTCACCGGCCGTCGTTGCGAGCACATTGTTAAATGCTGCAACGCGCGGAATTGTCACCAACCCAGGTGTAGCCACGCCGAACTTGTTGCTGTACTCAGCATCGTTCGCACCAGCACCTCCGGGTGTACCTTCTGCGCCATCTCGCCTTGCTGCCACCGCATTAAATGCATCGGTGGCATTGACATGGGCAGCTCCAAGTT
Organism: Ilumatobacteraceae bacterium; assembly: GCA_044233525.1. Taxonomy (GTDB): domain Bacteria; phylum Actinomycetota; class Acidimicrobiia; order Acidimicrobiales; family Ilumatobacteraceae; genus UBA2093. Next base: position 4,246 of record JBIIJW010000060.1, read on the forward strand.
TCAACGGCGGGGCCACCGTTTCTGATTATGTCGTTGAATACTCCACCAACAATTCGTCAACGTGGACAACGTTTGCCGATGGCACATCTGCATCGCCATCTGCAACTGTTACTGGTCTCACAAATGGAGTGATGTATGCGTTCCGTGTGAGTGCAGTGAACTCGGCTGGGCGCGGTGCATTCTCCACAACTGTTTCTGCAACGCCAAGCATTCCCGGATTACCCGGTGCTCCACGTTTCTTGTCCAGCGTTATTGGGCGCGAGCGAGTGTCGTTGTCGTGGTGGGCACCATCAACAGTCGGTAACAGCGTCATCACCGACTATGTCATTGAGTACTCCACCGATAATGGTTCAACATGGACAACATTCGTTGACGCCGTCAGCACGGCGACGTCTGCAGTTGTGTCTCCATTAGTGGCGGGAACATCACACATTCTCCGTGTGAGTGCAGTGAACTCGGCTGGGCGCGGTTCTGCCAGCAACACGGTGGTGGCAATTCCTTTGGCCTTTAACCCACCAACTGCTGTGCGCAACATCGTTGCCTCACCACGTCTCCTTGGTGCATACGTCTATTGGAGTTCACCGTCAGATAACGGTGGTGGCGCGGTGACGGGTTATGTCGTTGACTGGTCAACTGATGGCGGAACAACATGGTTGGGAAGCGTTCGTGTGACATCAACGTCGGCTACTCTCACGAACCTCACGGGTGATGCGCTCCACACCATTCGAATTCGTGCAATCAATGCATATGGCACGGGTCAAGAAGCAACTACTCAGGTCACACCAATTGGGCTGCGCGCGCCAAGTGAGCCACGTAACTTGTGGGTCAACGTTGGATACAACTCGGCAAGCATTTATTGGTCAGCACCCGCCAACAATGGTGGAGTTGCAATTTCTGGCTACTTCGTTGAGCACTCGGCAGACCAAGGCGCAACATGGGTTCGTAGTTCGTTGTTGTCTTCTTCGCAGCGTTTCTTGGCACTCACTGGGTTGACCGGTGGGGTGAACCATCAGTTCCGTGTGATCGCAGTGAACTCTGTTGGTAACGGCAACCCGTCACTTGTGGTGAACAAGACTCCATTGGCACCAAGTGTTCCGAACGCTCCACGAAACCTCGGTGGTTTCTTGTCGGGAACATCCGCGTTCTTGTCATGGAGTACCCCAACTGCAAACGGTGGGAGCAATATCACGGGCTACCTCGTTCAGCAATCCATTAATAATGGTGCGACCTGGACAACTGCGGTGACCACCACCAGTGCATGGCGTTCTGTACGTCTTTATGGTTTGGCTGCTGGAACGGCGCACGCATATCGCGTCCTTGCCGTGAACGCAGTAGGAAATAGTGCTCCATCGAATATCGTGACGTTGACCCCGGTCTTGGTGGGCGTACCTCGTCCGCCATCGTCCGTGTCGGCAATTGTTAACAACACCAATGTCACGGTGGCATGGTCTGCAGTGAGCGCAACATCACCTGTTACCGACTACATCGTTGAATACAGCGTGAACAATTCAGGAACGTGGCAAGTGTGGGCCGATGGCGTCTCAACGTCAACATCGGCCACTCTCACGAATCTCACGCCAGATGTTCCTGTCAGTATTCGCATCAAAGCTGTGAACGCAATAGGTGTGAGCCCTGCATCTGTGGCCGTCACGGTCACCCCGCGTGCTGCACTCACCGCTCCAACAGCTCCGCAGAATGTGTCGGCAACAGCAGGTGATACGCGTGCAACTGTTCGCTGGAGTGCACCATCCAACAATGGTGGGGCAGTGATTTCGTTGTACACCGTTACGTCATCACCAAGTGGCTTCACATGTACTGCATCAAGTGTGTTGGCCTGTGTGGTGAATGGTCTCACGAACGGAGTGGCCTACACCTTCACGGTGCGGGCAACGAACTCTGTTGGAACAAGCCCCGCATCAGACATCAGCAATGAGATCACGCCAATTGCGCAGGGAATTCCTTCCGTCAATGCTGAGTCGTGGGGTCTCGATCGCTCGGATCAACGCGCATTGCCACTCGACGGACTTCTCACTCGTGCCGGAACTGGAACAGGTGTTGACGTGTATGTCATTGATACGGGTGTTGCCTCTGCGCATACACAGTTCAGTGGTCGCATGTCTTCTGGCTACAGCGCAATTGGTGATGGTCGCGGAACAAATGACTGCCATGGTCATGGATCCCATGTGGCGGGAACAATTGCCGGTTCTACCTATGGCTTTGCCAACGCAGCCACCATTGTCCCGGTTCGCGTGTTGGACTGTGCGGGCAGTGGCTCCACATCAGGAGTCATTTCAGGCATTAACTGGATGATCAGCCACCACGTTGCTGGTCAGCCTGCAGTTGCCAACTTGAGCCTTGGTGGTTCATACGATGCGGCCACAAACGACGCCATTACGCGTGCTGTTGCAGATGGAATCACTGTTGTTGTTGCAGCAGGTAACGAATCAACCGATGCCTGTACAAAGTCTCCAGCGAGTGCTCCTGCAGCCATCACAGTTGGTTCAACAACAAACTCTGATAGCAAGTCGTACTTCTCCAACATCGGTGCTTGTGTCGATATCTTCGCTCCTGGTAGCTCCATTATTTCGGCCGGTATTTCTACGAATAGTGCATCGGCAGTGATGTCGGGTACGTCGATGGCAGCTCCTCATGTTGCTGGCGTCGCCGCGGTCACCTTGGGCAATGCCCGTGCGTTGACTCCGGCAGAAGTTGCGGCACGTTTGTCTGCCGATGCAACAACAGGTTCGATTACGGGGTTGAACGCGACAACAGTGAATGCGTTGTTGTATCAACGTCCGTCCTCTAACGCATCTGGTACCGCATTTGATGATGAAGAATCGGCCGACAGTGTGAGCAACGACAACGGTGCCGACTCGGTGTACATGGATTACGGTCCAGAATCGCCAGTCGTTGAATCGCCAACATCTGCGCCGTCGGACTCCGTTCGCGCACCAATTGCTGCACCAGTTACTGCACCGGTTCGAGCACTTGCGCGAATCACCAGCACACGCAAAGTGGGTAAGAACTTCCGAATTGTTGTGGCGGCGCCACGAGGTTCACGAGTGGTGGTGTACAGAAACGGCAAAGCAGTGGCTAGTGGAACACGAACAACGTTCTCA